>NZ_JBCLUZ010000045.1:0-18400 GCF_039548395.1 Luteimonas changyuni | reverse complement strand
CAATGTGCGGTGGCTGGTGGGAAAAGGCACGGGCTTCTGCGCACCTGCAGCCGAAGCGGGCCCCGTCGTGGCCGGGAGGCCTTCGCGGGGAAGTAAAGGAGGAGGCCTCCGCCGTCAGGCGGATGCGGGGGGACATGAGCCGCGAAGGCCTCCCGGCCACGACGGGGCCACTTGCACTACGCCGCGATCCCGGGTTCGATTGCGAGATGAACATCAAACCCCTTGCGGCTGTCCTCTGCCTCGCCCTGCTTGCCGGCTGCGTCCACCAGCCGCCGCGCAACCCGATGGCGCAGTGGGTGCCATCGCCGAATCATGACGAGCGTCGCCCGGTTGTCATCGTCCTGCACTACACCGAGCAGGACTCGGTCGAACAGAGCCTGCGCACGCTGAGTACCCGCAACAGCGGCGGGCCGGTGAGTTCGCACTACCTGGTCGGCGACGACGGCGCGATCTACCAGTTGGTCGCCGACTCGCGTCGCGCCTGGCACGCCGGTGGCGGGCGCTGGGGCACGATCACCGACCTCAATTCGGCGTCGATCGGGATCGAGATCGACAACGACGGCCGCGAACCCTTCACCGAGCCGCAGGTGCAGGCGCTCTTGCGCCTGCTCGAGGACCTGACCACGCGCCTGCGGATTCCGCGCAGCCAGGTGATCGGGCATTCCGACCTGGCGCCTTCGCGCAAGATCGATCCGGGTGCGCTGTTCCCTTGGAAACGGTTGGCCGAAGCCGGGTTCGGCATCTGGCCCGCCGATGACGCGCCACCGGCGCCGGATGGCTTCGATGCGATGCGCGCGCTGCGGCTGGTCGGCTATGTCGTTGACGATCCCGCTGCGGCCATCCGGGCATTCCGCCTGCGCTTTCGCGGCGATGCGCTGACCACGTTGGACGAGGAAGACCTGCGGATCCTGCACGCGCTGACGCTGCCGGAGGGCGCCGGGTTGCTGGACCCGACGCCCTAGACAATCATCGCGCGGGCGTTGCGCCGCGAAGTCCGCACGCCGCACCCCGCATTCCGCATTCCGCCGTTACCGGGTTACGGCGTTACGGGGTGGACCCGCCCAGGAACCAGTTGCCGGGCCAGGTGGGGCCGTCGGGATCGGGCGCCCGCGTGGTCCACTCGCCGCTGGCCGGATCGATGTACAGGGTTCCGACGTCCGGGTCGATATCGGGCACGCCGTCAGGGAAGCGCTTGGCGAATCCCTCCTGCAGCGCGGCGGTGCCGTGCCCGAACGGGAAGTTGGCCGGCAGCCCCTCACGATGCCCCAATGCACTGGGCATGCCCGGGACGCGGTCCTGGAGCAGGGTGAGCTCGTCGTTCCTGACGATGTAGGCGCGCACCAGGCCGCCTTCGCCGGCGTAGTACGGGGCCAGCTCGCGACCGTTCGCGAAGCTGCCGCCCTCGGCCGCGTGCTGGACGCCACCGCCGTCCTGGAACAGCGGGTTCTCGCGCGCGAGGTTGCGTGGATGCACCGCGGCCGGGTTGAACACGATCGCCGGCAGGTGGCCGGCGCCCGCGGCCATCGCGGCCTGCGAGGCCAGCCCACCGCCCAGCGAGTGCCCGGTCAGCACCAGGTTGTCGCCGTAGGCGGCATGCGCATGGCGCGTGAGTTCGACCGCATGCGTGTACTGCCCGGTCGGGAAGCCCAGGCCCTGCACGACGTCGGCCTTGATGTCACGCAGCGACGTGGGCGAGGTGCCCTTGAACGCGAGCACGAACTGGCCCTCGCCATTGGTGTAGATCGCGGCGCGCAGCCCGGACGCATGGTCGAGGTCGGCCGCGCTGATGCCCGGCGGCAGGTCCGCTTCGCCCAGCTGGCGGAAGCCGCCTTCAAGCGGCGTGCCGTCGGCCTTGTACACATGCCTGGCGATCTCCAGGAAATCGCCGTCCAGCCGGTGCGGCCCGGTGCCGAGCACGTCGTCGGCGAAGGTCCGGCCGGGTGGCACGGCGTATGCGGAGACCGCGCCAGGCGGCGTCGTCGCCGGTGCCTCGGCGCCGCGGACCAGCGCTTGGAACGCGCCGCCGTCGCCGGTGTAGATCTGCAGCCGGCCGCCTTCGGTCGGGATGGACGTCATCGAGCGGTCGGGGATGGCCCAGGTGTCGTTGACCTGGCGCGCGGTCGAAACCAGCACGTCGGTGTCGCGCGTCACCACGTAGGCGACGCGCGTCTTGTCGACGATCCCGCCGGGCGTGACCTCGATGGCGTGGCCGGGGTCCATGCCGCTGTAGGAGCCGTCGGCGTTGCGGACCGGGGCCGGGGCCTGCGGATCGATATTGCGCAGCACCTCGGACACCTTGCCGTACACCTCGGGCCGCACGCCGACGCTGGAGATGCCGATGTCCGTCGGCCGCGCGCTGGACGAGGGCGAGAAGTAGCTGCCCTTCGGCGCGCCCGGCGCCTGCCACTGGTAGACCACGGTGCCTTCGCGCAGGGTCTGTACCTCCACCGGGCGGGTGAAGTCGATGCCGCCCAGATGCGCGGGGTCGGCCGGCCGGCCGTTCACGCGCTCGTAGAACGCCGCTGCGGTGGCCTGGCGCTGGGCGAGGAGCTCGGGCGTTGGCGCGGCTTCGATGGCCAGCCGCGGCGGCGGCGCCTCGATGCCGGACCGCGCCGCGGTGCCGCCTGGCGGCGCGGCGTCGGTGATCGTGTACGCGCCATCCGGGCCCGCCGTGGCGAGCCGCGGTTCGGTCGCCGGTGCAGTGACCGGCCGGCCCTGCTGGTCCACGTAGCGCGCCGGCGCCAGGTTGTCGGCGGCGCCGGCGATGTTGTCGGCCGCGCCGGCGCCACCGGGCAGCCTGATCTTGGGGATCTTGATCGGGATCAGCATCGATGCGACGTCGAAGGTGATGTTGCCCAGCGCCTCGCCGTAGCGGCCGTCGCCCCAGGCCGCGCCGATGTGCGAGAACATGTGCGGTAGGCCTTCGATCATCGCCTTGCCGGTTTCCTGTCCACGCTGCGCGCTGGGCAGGAAGGCGGGGCCCTCGCCGCCGGTGACCAGGTCCGTGACGATGCCGGCACCCGACAGGTCGTAGGAGGTCTGCGCCAGCACGGCCAGCCCGACCACGAAGCCCACGCCGGCGTCCTTGACGCCGCCGCCAAAGCCCTGCAGCTGGCCCATGAAGGTGGTTTCGCCGTTGCCGCGGATGCTGGTGACCAGCTCCCGCATCTCCGCCGTGAACGCTTCGTTGCCTTCGGTGGCACGGTCGATGATGCCGTCGCGCAGCCAGTTCAGGCGCGCATTGGGATCGGTCCCGGTGACCTGGCGCATCAGCGCCGCCTGGCCTTCCGGGTCGAGCGCGGCCATTTCGGTCACCAGCGCCTGTACGCGCTCTTCCTGGTTGTCGACCATGAAGCGGCGCACGCCGGCGTCCATCACCCGGTCGCGCGCGGCCAGCACGTCGTCGCGCGAGTCGGCCGCGGTCTCGAGGCGGTTGCCCAGCAGCGCCTCGTAGGCCGTGCGGTCGATCCCGACCAGGCCGGCGTCCTTGTAGAGCGACAGTCCCGTGTCCTTCGCATCGGCCAGGGTCTCATCGCTCAGGAAGCCCTCGACGAACGCATCGCCGTGCATGCGCTCGTACAGCGCGACAAAGCGGGCCTGCGCCTGCGGGTCAGCGGCGCGCGCGTCGTATTCGGTCATGAAGGCCTGCAACTGTCCGGCCTGCTGCTCGTCGCCGGTGGCCGCGTACTCGCCGTACTCGCCGGTGTATTCGCCGGCGTCCACGTCCAGTTCGTGGATGGCCTGGATTGCCTGCAGGTCGTCGGCGGTGGTGCCGGGCACGCCGGTCATGATGTCGAGGCCACCGCCCTCAAGCAGCGCCAATTCGTCGGCCTTCAGGTTTTCCAGGATGCCTGTGCGGAACCAGGACTGGCCCATGCCCGGGTCCTGTTCCTGCAGCGCGCCCAGCACCATCTGCTGCGAGACCGGGTCGAGGTCCTGCAGGGTTTCCAGGGCGTAGAGCAGGCGCTTTTCGTAGTTGTCGCTCCACAGGTTGCGAACGCCGACGTCGAGGATGTCGCTGGCGACCTCGTCGGCACGGCCGGCATCGATGCGCTCGCCCTTGAGCGAGCCGATTTCCTGGATGGTGCCGCCATTGGAATCGATCTCGCGGATGCCCAGCGGCTCGCCGTCGGCGTTGTATTCGGTCACCACCTGGCTGCCATCGGCGGCGGTGACGGTTTCGCGGCTGGCGACTTCGGGCAGGCCCTCCAGCTTCTCGCGCGTGACGGTCTGCAGCAGGCTGCCATCGGCGCCGTGCAGGCGGGTGCTTGCCAACTGGCCGTCGGTGCCCAGGTTGTAGACGGTGCGGCTGCCATCCGCGGCGGTGTCGGTGACCTGCAGGTCGCCCTGGGGGCCGGTGGTTTCGGTCCGGGTCACGCCGGTGGCCTCGAACACGACGCTGCCGTCTCCGGTGGTCAGCGTCTGCGAGAGCATCGCATCCGGCACCCCTTCGCTGCCGGCAGGCGCCGCATGGATGGCGTACTCCATGCGCATGCCGCTGTCGTAGGCGTGGGTCACGGTCGATACGCCGGACTGCCCGGGCACGGGCGTGGACGACACGTGGCTGACTTCGCCGGTATCGAACGCCACTGTGTCGTCGGCGGCGATCTCGCGGATGCGCAGCGCGGGCGGGACGTCGGCTTCCGCGCCACCCTCGAGCAGCGTCACCGACTGGACCTGCTGGCCACCATCGGCGGCCGGCAGGACGACGTGGCGCACCACGCGCTCGGGTGCACCGGGCGTGTCGCCCCAGGTGTCGGTGATCACCGTGCCCTGGCCGTCGGCGGCCTGTTCGATGCTGCGTTCCGGCAGCCCGCTGGTGGTCGATGTGCCGTTGGCGACCACGGTGCGGCTCTCCAGCGGCACCTGGCCCGCGGCACCGCTTGCGCCGGCGTCGAACACCTGCGTGGTGGCTACGGCGTTGCCGCGCGCGTCGAGGCCTTCGGCCTGCACGATCCGGGTGCCATCGGCGTGCGTGGACGTCTGGATGCGGGTTCCGTCCGCTGCCTGGCTGGTGCTGGTGTCGGCCGCGGGCCCGGGCTGGCGCTGGTAGGCGATATCGCCGGCGTCGAGACGGGCCAGGGCGTGGTCGAAAGCGGCGTTGATCGTGCTGATATCGCCGCCGCGACCTTCCTGCATGGCCTTGTCGATCGCCGCCTGGCGACTCTCGGCGAGGTTGGCCTGCGTCTCCGGATGCGTGCTGCCGTGCACGCTGCCGCCGTGATCGTGGTTGGCCTGCGCAAGGGCGTCCTCGGCCTTCTCGATCTTCGGCGGTGGCGGTGGGGGCGGCGGAGGCGGCGGGGGGGCGACGCTGGCGTGTCGAGACACCGGGATGTTCATGGAGCTCTCCTGGCCACGCGCGGGCATGCCGGCGCGTGGCGAAATCGGGCTGCACCGTCCGCCGGCCTGGTGCCATGCGGATGCGCGGGTACGAGGGTTGCATCGCCGACCCCGGCGCTCAATACGGGATAACCCCATGTGCCGCTGTCGCAGTGCCCGTCTCTTGCACTAGATTGGTGCAATGTCGCCATCGCTCCCCCCGGATTTCGAACTGCTCAGCACGCCTGTCCTCGTGGTCAGCGGCGACGGAGCCGTGATCGCGGCCAATGCGGCCTGCGCCCAGTGGCTGGTGGTCAGTGCCCGGCGCCTGGCGGGGCTGCCGCTGGCCTCGCTGGAGTTCGAGGGCGATGCTTTGGCGCGGGCGCTGGAGGCGGCGATGCCGCGCCAATCCAGGCGCCTGCAGCGGCTCGCATTGGCCGTGCCCGGTGCCGCGCCGCGCTTCGCGGACGCCTGGCTGGGCCCCCACGGCAGCGGCTGGCTGCTGGAGCTGCATCCGGTGGACGAGTTCCCCGGTGGCGACCCGGTCGCGGCGCTGCCGCTGGCACTGTCGGCGGCGTTCAGGGGCCTGGCGCACGAGCTGCGCAACCCGCTTGCGGGCCTGAAGGGTGCCGCCCAGCTGCTGGCGCGCCGCATGCCCGGCGATGACGCTTCGGCGCGGGAGCTGCTGGACCTGGTCGATTCCGAGGTCGCGCGCCTGGCGCAGCTGGTCGACCGCATGCTTGACCCGGCGCCGCCGGTGCCGCACGCGTCGCTCAACGTGCACGCGGTGCTTGAGCGCGTGCTGCGCCTGGCCGAGGCCGACGTCGGCTGGGCGGTGAAGCTGGTGCGTGACTACGACCCCAGCCTCCCGGAATTCGAAGGCGGCCATGACCGCCTGGTGCAGGCGGTGTGGAACCTGGTGCGCAACGCGATCGAGGCCGGGGCGGGGGAAGTGACGCTGCGAACCCGGGCCGAGCACGGGGTACGCATCGGCAGCGAGCTGTATCCGCTGGCGCTGCGCCTGGACATCGTCGACGACGGCCGCGGCGTGCCCGACGAGCTGGCCGAACAGGTGTTCGTGCCGCTGGTCTCCGGCCGCGCCGAGGGCAGCGGCCTGGGCCTGGCGCTGGCGCAGCAGGTGGCGCGCGAGCATCGCGGCAGCCTCGCCTATCGTTCGCGCCCGGGACATACGGTATTCACGTTGTTGTTGCCGTATCCGCCGGTGCCCGCAGGTGGGGGCGCCGCCGCCGCCGGAACTGGAACCCGAGCTTGGAAGGATGGGGTGGAGAGGGGCGGTGCAGACGCGAATGCGGATGCGGAAGAACAGGAGGCCCGCGATGACAGGCAGTGAGGGCGCACGCATCTGGGTGGTCGATGACGACCGCGCGGTCCGCTTCGTGCTCGCCACCGCGCTGCGCGACGCCGGTTACGAAGTCACCGGCTTCGAATCGGCCGCTGACGTGCTGTCCACCCTCGATCGCGGTGCCGCTCCACCGCGGCTGCTGTTCACCGACGTGCGCATGCCCGGAGACGACGGCCTGCGTCTGCTCGACGCGCTCAGGCAACGGCTGCCGGCGCTGCCGGTGGTGGTGATGAGTGCCTACACCGACATCGCCAGCACCGCGGGCGCGTTCCGCGGCGGCGCCCGGGATTTCCTGCCCAAGCCCTTCGACCTCGACGACGCGGTGGCGCTGGCTGCGCGCGCGCTGGGCGGCGCCGGCGCCGCGCCCGTCGATGGCCGGGGACGCGACGCCGGCGGCGGGGATGCCGCGGCCGACGACGACGCGCTGGTGGGTGACGCACCCGCGATGCAACAGTTGTTCCGCGCCATCGGCCGGCTGGCGCAGGCGCCGCTGTCGGTGCTCATCACCGGCGAGACCGGCACCGGCAAGGAGCTGGTGGCGCGCGCGCTGCATCGTGAATCGCCGCGTGCACGCATGCCCCTGGTCGCGCTCAATACCGCGGCGATCCCGTCGGAGCTGCTGGAGAGCGAACTGTTCGGCCACGAGGCCGGCGCCTTCACCGGCGCGAGCCGGCGCCACGTGGGCCGCTTCGAACAGGCCGACGGCGGCACGCTCTTCCTCGACGAGATCGGCGACATGCCGCTGCCGCTGCAGACGCGCCTGCTGCGGGTGCTGGCCGAGGGCGAGTTCTTCCGCGTCGGCGGCCGCGAGCTGATCCGGGTCGACGTGCGCGTGGTCGCCGCGACCCACCAGGACCTGGAAGCGAAGGTGCGCGACGGCGGCTTCCGCGCCGACCTGCTGCATCGCCTTGACGTGGTGCGCCTGCGCCTGCCGCCGCTGCGCGAGCGCCGCGAGGACATCCCGCGGCTGGCCGAACGCTTCCTGCAGCGCGCGGCGCGGCGCTTCGCGGCGCCGGTGAAGCGACTCTCGCCCACGGCGCTGCAGCGCATGCAGGCGCACTCCTGGCCCGGCAACGTGCGCGAGCTGGAGAACCTGTGCTGGCGGATGGCCGCGCTGGCCTCGGGTGACGTGGTGGAGATCGCCGACCTCGACGAGGCGTGGGGGTCGCATGGTCGGCACGGCGACCCTGCGCCGGGCGGCGAAGACGACTGGGAGGCCGCGCTGCGCGGCTGGACGCGGACGCGGCTGGCCGCCGGCGCCGAGGGCATCCACGCCGATGCCCGCGCACGCCTGGACCGGGTGCTGCTGGAAACCGCGCTCGACCAGGCGGGCGGCCGCCGCAGCGAGGCCGCGGCGGCCCTCGGCGTCGGACGCAACACGCTCACCCGCAAGCTCGGCGCGCGCCGTCCCGGGTCCTGAACGCCGGGATCACGCACCCCATACCCGGCGGGCGCTACGCTAGCGCGCTCGCCCATTCATCCATGAGCCGAATGCGTCGCCTGACCGCCCTCATCTTTGCCACAGGAGTGCTCGCCGGCTGTGCCGGCGCGCCAAGCGCGACGCGCAAGCCGCCGCCGCCTCCGCCGCGGGCAGACGCCGGAACGGCGGCCAGCGCGCACGCCAACCTCACCGCGGCCTCGGCGACGCTGGCGAGCGGCCGCATCGTGCTGCGCGCCGAGCCGGGCGGGGTTCGTCTGTCGGGCGACGTCGGCGGCCTGAGCCGCAACGGCGCCCACGTCCTGCAGGTGCACGCGCGCGGCGACTGCAGCGCGATCGACGCATCCAGCGCCGGTCCCTGGTTCGACGCCAGCGGCAGCGGCGCGCTCAACGGCGGCAGCGACCGCATCGTCGCCAACGAGCGCGGCGTGGCCCACGTCGACCAGCTGGTCCCGGGGGCCGTGCTCGGCGGTGCCGCGGCCAACGACATCGCCGGCCGCTCGCTGGTCGTCCTCGGCTCCACCGCCGGCGCCACCGGCGCGCGGATCGCCTGCGGAATCATCACCATCGCGCCTCCGGGCGCGCCATAGGAAAGGAGTGCCACCCATGCGTACGATCCCCATGACCCTGCTTGCCGCCTCGCTCGCCCTCGGGCTTGCCGCCTGCAGCGATCGCCAGGACGGCTACGACGATGCCGCGACCCCGCCGGCCGCCACCGAAGCGCCGGCCGCGCCGGTCGCGCCCACCACCCCGGCCGCGACCGCCGACATGACCACCACCCCGGCCGCCGGCACGATGGCGATCCTGGCGGCGACCGAGGGCAATTCGGTGACCGGCGAGATCACCTTCGCGGCCGTCGACGGCGGCGTCGCCATCACCGGCCAGGTCAACGGCCTGCCGCCCAATACCGAGCACGGCTTCCACGTGCACGAGACCGGCGACTGCAGCGCGCCGGACGGCACCAGCGCCGGCGGCCATTTCAATCCGACCGACAGCGCCCACGGCCGCGTCAGCGCCGGCGAGCACCATGTCGGCGACACCGACAACATCAGGGCCGACGACACCGGCGTGGCCAGGGTCGACACCCGCCTGGACGGCGCCACGCTGGCCGATGGCGCGCCGACCGACGTTCTCGGCCGCGCGGTGATCGTGCACGCCGATCCCGACGACTACGCCACCCAGCCCACCGGCAATGCCGGCGCGCGCCTGGCCTGCGGCGTGATCACCCAGGCGATGTGATTCAGCGCGCGGGCGGGGCCTAGAGCTCCGCCCGCGCGTCGCCCTGGCAGTGGATGAACTCCACGGCCACGCCGTGCGCGCGCAGCAGGCTGGTGAACTGGCGCTGGCGGGCTTCGAAATGGACGTACAGGCGCTCAAGGCCACTGTGCGCCTGGTCGCCGGCGCCGCCGTCTCCGGTCCGGGGGGCATGCGATGCGTAGCGCGCGCGCCAGGCGGCGGGCGTGAACATCGCCATCCGCACGATGCCATCGGCGTAGCGCAGCAGGGGCTCCGGCGGTGCGTCGAGCCAGGCCTCGCGGGCGGGTGACAGCAGGGCGGCTTCCAGCAGCGGCCACAGCGGCGCCAGGCCGGCATGCTCGTACTGCATCGCGGTCAGCGCGCACAGGTCGTGCACGGTGAGGTGGCGCGCGTGCTCCACGCGCATGCCGAAGGCGTCCTGCATCGCCAGCGCGGCGCCGGCGCCGGCCATGCCTTCTTCCATCAGGTCGGCTTCGCAGCGGGCCGCGACGCGCGCGACCGTGGCCGGGTCGCCATCAAGCACATAGGGCAGCAGCCGCAGCGGGCCGCCGGAATACTCCGGCGCGGGCGACAGCGCGCCGGGCAGCCGGCCTTCGTGGCTGCCGAACGCGAGGATGCGTGGCCCACCACCGGGCGCGCGCGGGGCCTTGGCCGCCAGCTGCCACAGCTCCTGGTGCAGCGGCCAGCCCGGGCGCAGCAGCTCCACCGGATCGAAGTGCGCCGCGACCAGGGTGCAGTCGAGGCTGGCGGCTTCCGGTGCGAATTTCGCCAGGTCGGCGGCGACCAGCGCGGCGATTTCGCCGGCACCGGCCTGCGCCACCGCATCGCGCGCGGCGCGGCTGCCCGGCACGAGTTCAAGTGCCAGCGCGCCAAGCACGCGGCTGGTCCGGGGAGTGTTCTCTGCGGTCTTGTTCATTGGCCCTGCGCATGGGCGGCGCTAAACTCGCTGCCATTATGCCTGCCACGGTCGGTGGGCAGACTGCGAGGTCCCCAGATGCTGCATGGTCGCCCGGTCGCCGTCCTCGGCGGTGTTCGCATTCCCTTTTGCCGCCAGAACACGGCCTATGCCGATGTCGGCAACCTCGGCATGTCCGTGCGCACCCTGGGCGCGCTGGTGGAGAAGTTCGGCCTCCACGGCCAGCGCCTGGGCGAGGTCGCGATGGGCGCGGTGATCAAGCATTCCAGCGATTGGAACCTCGGGCGCGAGGCGGCGCTGTCGTCGGGACTGTCGGCGTTGACGCCGGGCATCACCCTGCAGCGCGCCTGCGGCACCTCGCTGGATTCGATCATCACCATCGGCAACAGGATTGCCGCCGGGCAGATCGACAGCGGCATCGGCGGCGGCAGCGACACCACTTCCGACGTTCCGATCGTGTACGGCAAGTCGCTGCGCCGGCGCCTGCTCGCGGCCAACGCGGCGAAGACCACCAAGGACAAGCTGGCGCAGTTCAGTGGCTTCCGCCCGGGCGAACTCAAGCCCGACTTCCCCGGCGTGGCCGAGCCGCGCACCGGCAAGTCGATGGGCGAGCATTGCGAGGACATGGCCAAGGAGTGGAGCATCTCGCGCGACTCGCAGGACGAGCTCGCGGTGGCCTCGCACCACAAGCTGGCCGCGGCCTACGAGCGCGGCTTCTTCGATGACCTGGTCGTGGCCTTCCGCGGCGTCTCGCGCGACAACGTGCTGCGCGCCGACACGTCGCTGGAAAAGCTGGCCACGCTCAAGCCGGCCTTCGATCGCAGTTCCGGGCTTGGCACGCTCACGGCCGGCAACTCCACCCCGCTCACCGACGGCGCCGCCGCCTGTCTGCTGTCGACCGACGAATGGGCCGCCGCGCACGGACACGAGGTGCTGTGCCACGTCCGCGACGCACACGTGGCCGCGGTCGATTTCGTGCACGGCGAAGGCCTGCTGATGGCGCCGACGGTCGCGGTCGCCGAGATGCTCGCGCGCAACGGCCTCACGCTGCAGGATTTCGACATCTACGAGATCCACGAGGCCTTTGCCGCCCAGGTGCTGTGCACGTTGCGCGCCTGGGAGAGCGAGGACTACTGCCGCAGCCGCCTGGGCCTGGATGCGCCGCTGGGCCGGATTGATCCGGCGAAGATCAACCCCGTCGGCTCATCGCTGGCCACCGGCCACCCGTTCGCCGCCACCGGCGCGCGCGTGGTGGCGACTGCGGCCCGCCAGCTGCAGGAGCGCGGCGGCGGCCGCGCCCTGATCTCGATCTGCACCGCCGGCGGCATGGGCGTGGTGGCGATCCTCGAGCGCTGAGCCGCCGCACATGGTGCCGGTGGGGCGCTCCCTCCGCCAACCGGCCCTGTAGGAGCAGCTATAGCTGCGATTGGCCACGGTTGGTCGCAGCTATAGCTGCTCCTACAGTTCAGCGGCCGCTCAATCGCGGATGCGCGGGAACCCGTGCTCGTCGCGGTCGTCGACCGCGGTGCGGTCATCGATGACGACGCGGTCCGCGCCCGCCACGCGGTCATCCCGCATGGCCTGGATGTCCTGCTGCGGTGCATGGCCCGGCATCGGCTCGGTGGCCTCGCCGCGCAGCGCGCGCAGCGTGTTGGCATAGGCGATCCGCGCGCGGGCGTCATCGCCCATCGCGGCGTGGCCATCGCCAAGCTGTTCCCAGGCTTCCGCGCCAGCACCCTGGGCCAGGGCCCGGTGCAGGTGGTCCTCGGCCCGTGGCCACTCGCCGCGGGCGCGCGCCAGTCGCGCCAGGGTCAGCAGCAGGGCGGGGCTGCCGGGATGCTGCTGCAGCCAGCGGCTGGCGTGGGCCTCGCGATGTTCGACGCGATCGATGGGCAGGCGGCCGTAGCACGCGGCCAGGCTTTCGTCCCAGCGCGTGTCCAGCGCGTGCTCGATGCTTGAGGTGGCGGCGTCTTCCCAGCGCAGCGCGGCGGCGCGCTCGGCGTAGGCGGACACCACCGCGGGCTCGGCGCGCAGCGCCTTGGGCACGCTTTCCCAGCGATCGGCCAGGGCGTTGGCATCCGACGCCTCGGCCAGGGCCTGTGCCGCCCAGGCGCGCTCGCGCTCGGCCAGGGCCGCCTCCGGCAGCGCCTGCTGCTGGCGAAGGGCGCCGAGCAGGGCATAGGCATCGCCCGCCTGGCGTGAGGTGGCCAGGGCGTCGGCGCGCAGGGCGAGCCCGCGCGGCGACAGCGGCTGCGCAGCGGGGTCGTCCAGCGCGACCAGGGCGTCGGTGGGGCGGTGTTCGGCCAGCGCCAGTTCGGCGCGACCGATGGCCCGGGTCAGGGCGTGGCGGGTGTCGATCGCATCAAGATGGCTGCGCGCTGCGGCGTGGTCGCCGCGGGCCATGGCGGATCGCGCGGCGGCAAGGCGTGCGACCGCGGCATCGCTGTCGTCGCCGGCCTGCGGCAGCAGCTTCTCGGCGCGCGCGTAGTGGCCCTGGTGCAGCGCCTCGAGGCCGGAGCCCAGGCGGGCGCGCGACTGCTGCTCGCGGCGGCGGCGGAAGGCGCGCAGCGGCAGCGCCACCAGCGACCACAGCAGCCACAGCGCGAACAGTCCCGCGACCACGGCCACCGAGACCCAGAGCAGGTTGGTGGTGTAGTCCCAGCCGCGATAGCGCACCAGCACGTAGCCGGGGTCCTGGGCCAGGAGGTGCCAGGCCAGGGCGCCGATGATCGCCAGCAGGATCCAGACAAGCAGGGTGCGGAACAGGTTCATGGCGGGTCTCCAGATGCTGGCGCCACCGTAGCCCCGCCGGTGTCGCGACCGTGTTCATGTCGCTGCGCGCGCGGCAGCCGGTTCAGCGGGGCAGGTCCGGGGCGGCGTCGGGGACTGCGCCCGGCGCCGCGTCCGGCACCGCGTCCGGCGCCGCGGCTGCGTCATTGCCGCGGAGCCTCCGCAGCTGTTCCAGCGACGTCCCGAGCTCGGGCAGGGCCAGGGTGAGCGGCAGCGCGGCCATCGCCTCGAGCTCGCGCGCCAACGCGTCGCGCGCCGGCGAAGCGGGTCGGAGCCGCGGCAGCCACGCCGATGCGCGCGCCAGCGCGGCGGCATGGCCGTCCGCGTCCCGGCGCTCGGCGGCGGTGCGCGCAAGCGTGAGTTCCAGGCGCAGGGCGGCATGGCCGGCCGCCTGTTCGCCTGAATCCACGGCCAGGCGATCATCGCTGGGGCGCACCGCGACGATGCGTCGTGCCAGGCGTCGCCACCACGGCGCGCCGCTGCCGTTCGCGGACTCCGCCTCCGTCTCCGCCTCGGAAACCCCTGCCGGGCCGGCGTCGAAACCGGCTTCGAAGGCATCGATGCGCTTGACGGCGCGGACCCGCGGATCCTCGCCCAGGGCATCGAGCATGGCCCGCTCCTGGACCAGCGCCTGGCGCAGGTCGATGTCGCCGGGGGCCGCCAGCGAATCGGCCAGGCGCGCGGCCAGGGCGTAGGCACGGCGGGCGCCATCGACGTCGGCCGCCACCAGCAGGCGCTGCTGGCCCTGGGCAAGCAGCAGCTCGATTTCATCCATGCGCAGCGCCCGGGCGGCGTCGTGCGCCGGGTCGGCCAGCCGCTGCACGCTGTCTTCAAGCAGGGCTGCGCGCTGGCCCATGGCCAGCAGCTCGTCGCGCAGCAGGCGATTGGTGGCTTCGGACTGCTGCATGCGCTTGCCCTGGGCCTGCTGGTTGTCGCGCATGACCGCGACCCGCTGCGCGAGGGCGTCCAGGCGCAGGGTCTCCTCTGCGTCCGCCGTGCGGCGGGCTTCGGTCTCCGCCTGCCAGGCGCGCCAGCCCAGGGCGCCGGCGATCGGCACCATGACGAGCAGCAGCAGCCAGGCAAAGCCGGAGGTGCGGCGCCGCGGTGCGGGCGCAGGGGGCTGGGGCAGGTTCACGGTGCGCGGGAGGGGGTGGCGGAGCGTCTATGTTAGGGCTTTGCCGCCGCTCCGACGCAGGCTGCAAGCATCGCTGAAGGCCGTGCGCTGGACGCGACCGCGGCCACCTGCAGGCCATGTTCGCGGGCAAGGTCGCCAAGGCGCTCGCTGGCTGCGACCACCGGCGTGGCGCGCAGCCGCGCCAGCGCGTCGCCAGCCACTGAGGAAAGCACGTGTTCCAGGGCCTCGCCGCTGCTCAGCAGCAGCCATGCCGGCGCGGCCAGCGCGCGCAGCGCGGCCAGTGACCGCGGCGAAGGCATGACAGGCACGCGCTCGTAGACGTTCGCGCGCAGTACGCGCGCACCGCGTCCGGCGAGGGTGGCGGCGATCACGCCGCGGCCGCCCGGTGCGGTCACCAGGCCGACGTCGAGCCCGCGCACTTCGCGGAGCGCGGGCATGGCCAGCAGGCCTTCGCTGTCCATCCGTTC
The DNA here is from genome assembly GCF_039548395.1 of Luteimonas changyuni. NCBI lineage: Bacteria > Pseudomonadati > Pseudomonadota > Gammaproteobacteria > Lysobacterales > Lysobacteraceae > Luteimonas > Luteimonas changyuni. The sequence goes on along the minus strand of NZ_JBCLUZ010000045.1, from coordinate 3,715 downwards.
CGGAGAGGGGATGTCGCCGGCGCCGGCCTGGGCAAGCCCCAGCGCCGTGCCTGCGCCGACCGCGACCCAGGCCTGCCCGGGCCTTGGCCGCAGTGGTTCGAGCGCCGCTGCGGCGGTGACCGCGGCAGGGCTGGTGAACACCACGCGCGGTGCCGCCAGCGCCCGGCGCAGGCCGGCGCGTGCGTGGTCATCATCGAGCCGCGCTATGCGCCACGGCGACAGCGCGAGCGTGCGCGCGCCCAGCGCGGCCGCGGCGCGGCGCACGGGCCGGTGGCCGCCGGCCGGGCGCAGTGAGATGACGTAGCATCCGGTCAGTGGCCCGGTGGAGGCGTGCGCAGGCATCGCGCAAGCTTGGTGCCTCGCGCCGGCGCCGGCAAGGCGCCGGTCCCGCAACCCTGTATGGAACGGCTGCATGCAAGTGGATGACGAACTCCGCGCGCTGGATGCGCACTACCGATCGATGCCGCCGGTTGCGGCCATGGACATCACCATCGCTGGCCGCGAGGGCGACACGCTCGCCCTGCGCGCGCCGCTGGCGCTCAACGTCAACGACAAGGGCTGCGCCTTCGGCGGCAGCCTGGTGTCGCTGATGACGCTGGCCGGCTGGGGCCTGGTGACGCTGCGCTGCCGGCAGCTGGGCATCGCCGCCGACGTCTACGTGGCCGACAGCGAGATCCGCTACCTGGCGCCGCTGTACACCGACCTGCAGGCCACCGCGGCGCTTGCCGACGGCAGCGGCTGGGCACCGTTCGATGCGGCCCTGCGCAGCCGCGGGCGCGCACGGGTGCGCATCGCCGCCCGCGTGCCGCTTCCCGACGGCGGCATCGCCACCACCCTGCGCGCGGGTTACGCGGCCATCGCCAAGGGGTAGCATGGCCGCCGACGTTCCGCGGACACTGCCCATGCGACTGACGCGCCACCGCACCGCCCTCGCTTTCATCCTGCTGGTTGCCTGCGCGCTGCTGCTGCCGGCCTGCGCCAGCGGTGCCGGCAAGGGCGAGGCCCTGCATCGCGCCCAGTACGCCTGGTCGGCGGCCATCCGCTGGGGCGACTTCGAAGGTGCATGGAACCTGGTCGATCCCGACGTCCGCGAACAGCACCCGCTGAGCGAGCTTGAACTCGAGCGCTACAAGCAGGTCCAGGTCTCGCACTACCGGGAGATGGGCGCGGCGCAGGTGGCGGACGACACCGCCCTGCGCGACATCGACATCGGCGTGATCAACCGCCACACCATGGCCGAACGCGGCATGCGCTACCAGGAAGCCTGGCGCTACGACGAAGAAGCCCGCACCTGGTGGATCACCGGCGGCCTGCCGGACTTCTGGCGCGGGCAATAGCACGGCCGGCGGGCGCGTCCGCCGACGTGGCTTTGCGCCACCGCCGGCGCTGGGCCACAATCGCTGCCCGCCGCCAAGCAGCCAAGCACCGTGAATCCTGAAGAACTGTGGGCCTTCCTGGGCCGCAACCCCATGCTTTCGCTGGCCTTCGCCGGCATCCTGGTGGCCCTGGTCTATACCGAAGTCGCGCGCCTGTTCCGCGGCTTCAAAAGCCTGCGCCCGGCCGAACTGACCGCGCTGATCAATCGTGAAAACGCCCTGGTGGTCGACCTGCGCCCGGCGGCGGAATTCGAGAAGGGGCACATCCCCGGCTCGAAGAACGTGCAGATGGCCCAGTTCGATCCCGAGAACAAGGCGCTCGCCGGTGCGAAGGCGCTGCCGGTGGTGGCCGTGTGCAAGGCCGGGATGACCGCGATGGATGCCGCCAAACGCCTGCGCAAGGCCGGCTTCGAGCGGGTCCATGTGCTCGACGGCGGCATCGGCGCCTGGCAGCAGGCGGACCTTCCGCTGGCCAAGGGGCGCGGCAAGTAGCCGCGACCGTCGTGCGATAATCCCCGTCTTAACCGAATTCCGCTGGAGTTGACCCAGATGTCCGAGCAAGAAGCCACGAACGCGAACGGCGCCGCCGGTGCCGTTCCCGAGCAGCCCGCGGGCGCGCAGTTCACCGTCGATAAGATCTACGTCAAGGACGTCTCGTTCGAATCGCCGAAGTCTCCGCAGACGTTTTCCGAGCAGGGCCAGCCGCAGCTGCAGATGAACCTCAACCAGCGCGTCAACCGCATCGGCGACGCTGCCTTCGAAGTGGTGCTGGGCATCAACCTGACCTGCAAGCTGGGCGAAGACCAGGTCATCTACCTGGTCGAAGTGCAGCAGGCCGGCCTGTTCAACATGTCCGGCTTCGACGAGCAGTCGCTTGACGCGATGCTCGGCACGCACTGCCCGGCGATCCTGTATCCGTATGCGCGCCAGCTCGTCGGCAGCCTGATCCAGGCGGGCGGCTTTGCTCCGTTTGTGCTGCAGCCGATCAACTTCGACGCGCTGTATGCCGAGGGCCTGCGCCAGCGCGCCGCCCAGCAGGCGCAGCAGCCGGCCGGCACCGACCTGGCCAGCAGCGAGACCGGCGGCAACGCCTGACCCGTGGTGACGCAGCCTTACATCGCACCGCCGGGCAAGCCGGCGGTCGCGGTGCTCGGCGCCGGCTCCTGGGGCACGGCGCTCGCGGCGCTGACTGCGCGCCACGGCCACGCGACCCGGCTCTGGGGGCGTGACGCCGAGGTCGCGGCGGCGGTCGACTCGCGACACGAGAACCCGCGCTACCTTCCGGGCATCGCGCTGCCGGAGTCGCTGCGCGCAAGCACCGACCTCGCCACGGTGCTGGCCGGCGCCGACCTGGTGCTGGTGGTGGTGCCGTCGCATGCCTTCGCCGAAACCCTGCGCGCACTGGCGCCGCTGCGTCCCGCGCACGCCGGCGTGGCCTGGGCGACCAAGGGCTTCGAGCCCGGGTCCGGGCGCTTCCTGCACGAGGTGGCCGGCGAGGTGCTGGGCGCCGACGTGCCCCTGGCCGTGGTCACGGGACCCTCGTTCGCGAAGGAAGTCGCCGCCGGCCAGCCGACCGCGGTCACCGTGCACGGCGATGACGAGGCCTTTGCACAGGCGGTCGCCGACATCCTGCATGGCCCCGCGTTCCGCGCCTACACCGGCAACGACATGCGCGGCGCCGAACTCGGCGGCGCGATGAAAAACGTGCTGGCGGTCGCCACCGGCGTCGCCGACGGCATGGGCCTGGGCCTCAACGCCCGCGCCGGCCTGATCACCCGCGGCCTGAACGAGATGCTGCGCCTGAACATCGCCATCGGCGGCCGGCCTGAAACCCTGATGGGCCTGGCCGGGCTTGGCGACCTGGTGCTGACCTGCACCGGCGACCTGTCGCGCAACCGCCGCCTGGGCCTGGCCCTGGGCCGTGGCCAGAGCCTGGACGATGCCGTGCGCGAGATCGGCCAGGTGGTGGAATCACTGCAGACCGCCGACGAAGTGATGCGCCAGGCCGAAGCCCACGGCGTCGAGCTGCCGATCTCGGTCAATGTCCGCGCCGTACTGCATGGCGACATCACGCCTGCCGAAGGCCTCGCGCGGCTGCTGGCGCGCGAGCAGAAGGCCGAGTACGCCGGCAAGCTCATCTGAGCGCCGGCCGCCCCGGATACGGGCGCGCAAAAAAGGTCGTTCTCTCGACTACGTGGAGCTTGCGGGTGATTGCTCCGGGAGGGTGCGCGCTGCCCGCCGTGGAGGCAGGGGGGATGCCCAGCCGGAATATGCGCATCCTGCTCCCAGTTCCGGCCGCCGGCCATCCATGGCCGGCTCTGGGCATCCCCCCTGCCTCC
>NZ_JBCLUZ010000044.1:0-18766 GCF_039548395.1 Luteimonas changyuni | reverse complement strand
CGGGCCCGGACCTTTTGGGCGGTGGTGGACGGAGGCAACGTCTAGTCGACGTCGACTCCGGTTGGATCGTCACCGGACCAAGCGGCACCGCCGCGGCCGCGCCCGCGACCGCGGCCACGGCTACGCCCACGAGCACGAGCACGAGCACGAGCGCGCTCGCTCTTGATCTCCGTCCCGAAGCAGGAAAACGCCACGGCCCGTCCCGTGCACAGGGGGTGTGCGGAGAGCCGGCCATGGATGGCCGGCGCCCGGCCGCTGGGAGCAGGACGCGGAGACGGCCGGCGCAGCACACCCCCTGTGCGCGGGACGGGCAGCGCGGACTAAAACGGAGAAATGCGCGGCACGGGCAGCCAGAATCAGGACGGAGCTGCTCCAGACGCAACAAATTGGTCCCGCGCTGCCGTCGATCGCGGCTGTAGCCGCTCCCACAGGCTCGGGAGGCGCCGCTCCCACAGGCTGGGGAGGCGCCGCTCCCACAGGCTGGGGAGGCGCCGTTCCCACAGGCTGGGGAGGCGCCGTTCCACGGGATTGGCCCCGGGGCGTGCGAGCCCTGGTTGGGAGAAGAACCTTTTTTGGCCCGCGCTTGCCTACAGCAGCGCGAGATACCGGCGGACGGTCATGGCCAGGCCCTCGTACAGCGCTTCCCCGATCAGCGCATGGCCGATCGAGACTTCCTCGACGCCGGGCACGGCAGCCAGGAAGTCGGCGAGGTTGGACTGGCTGAGGTCGTGGCCGGCGTTGACGCCCAGTCCTGCGGCGCGTGCGCGGCGCGCGGTTTCGGCGCAGGCGGCGAGCGCGCCGGTTGCGCTGCCGGCGGCGTGCTCTTCGGCGAAGGGGCCGGTGTAGATCTCGATGCGGTCGGCTCCGGTGGCGGCGGCGGCTTCGATCGCGGCGCCACCGGCACCGGAGTCGGCATGTGCATCGGCGAACAGGCTGACCCGGCAGCCGAGCGCGCGCAGTTCGGCCACGATCGGCGCAAGGCGGGCGCCGTCGCGGACGAAGTCGAAGCCGTGGTCGGAGGTGATCTGGCCGTCGTCGTCGGGCACCAGGGTGGCCTGGGCGGGACGGGCCTCGCGGCACAGGGCGATGAATCCCGGATAGCCGGGCCGCGGCGCCGCGAACGGGTTGCCTTCGAGATTGAGCTCAAGCCCGCGCCCGGAGGCGAGCCCCGCCAGCGCCATGACATCGTCGGCGCGGGCGTGGCGCGCGTCGGGGCGCGGATGCAGGGTCAGGCCGTGGGCGCCGGCATCAAGGCAGGCACGGGCCGCGCGCAGCATGTCGGGTTCGCCGCCGCCGCGTGAGTTGCGCAGCACGGCGATCTTGTTGAGGTTGACGCTGAGCCGGGTCATGGGGGCAGGATACCCGTCCCCGTGCGCCCGGCGGCAGGGGTTCAGCCGTGCGGGGGTTCGCCGGTCCGGGCCTGCCCGGCGATGCGGCGCGCTTCCGCCTGCTCGCGCAGGCGCTTCAGCTCGACCGGATCGAGCATCATGCTGTCGTCGCGCGACTGGTTGCCCACGCGCTGCGCGAGCAGGCCCAGCACCCAGGCCACGGTGGCAGCCAGTGCCACCAGCAGGCAAAGCACGGCAAGCACCATCGACGACGCGTTCAGCGCCACGGCGAACGCGGTCACGGCCAGCAGCAGGAACAACCAGGGCATCGCACGCCTCCACGGGAACTGTCCCGAAGTCTAGCCGCTGCCGGCGCGCGCGCGTGCGGCCGCCGGGCGGTGGCAGCGTGCCGCCGGTCGCAGAACCGGGCGCACGGATGGCTTACAGCAGCGGCGACATCAGACGCGCCAGGGCTTCGGGCAGGCGCGCGCGCAGCAGCGGGCGTTGGCGGCCGCGCTGCACCCTCGGCGCATGTGCCAGCTCGCCTTCGATCAGCGCGGCGAGGGCTGCGGCGATGCCGGGATCGTCGAAGAGCACCGAGACCTCGAAGTTGAGGCGGAAGCTGCGGTGGTCGAAGTTGGCGCTGCCGATCACGACCAGTTCGTCATCGACCAGCAGCGATTTGCTGTGCAGCATGCGCGGGCCGTATTCGTAGATCTTCACGCCCGCGACCAGCAGCGGGCCGAAGTAGGAGCGTGCGGCCAGCGTCACCAGCTTCGAGTCGCTGTCGCGGGGCACCACCAGGCGCACGTCCAGGCCTGCCAGCGCCGCCGAGGTCAGCGCCATCATCGCGGCCTCGCCGGGCACGAAGTAGGGCGTGGTCAGCCACACGCGGTGCTTCGCGGCCTGGATCGCCGAGACGTGCAGGCGGTGGATCGCCTCCCAGGGCGAATCCGGGCCGGACACCAGCACCTGCGCGCGGACCGGGCCTGGCGCGGCTTCGCGCGGCGTGTCGCGGGCGACGTCGGACAGGAAGGCATGGTCGCCGGTGGCATAGGCCCAGTCCTCGCAGAACACCAGCTGGAGCACGCGCACCACGGCGCCCTCGAGGCGCAGGTGAAGGTCGCGGTAGGCGGAGTCGCCCAGGCGTTCGTCCTGCTCGTCGGTGACGTTCATGCCGCCGGTGTAGGCCACGCATCCGTCGATGACCACGATCTTGCGGTGGGTGCGCAGGTTCGCCCATGGCCGCCGCCAGACGTGGCCGAAGCGCATCGGGTGGAACCAGGCGAGCTCGCCGCCGGCCTCGATCAGCGGCTTGAAGAACCGTCGCGCGTTGGCCGACCCGATCGCATCCAGCAGCAGCCGCACCCGTACGCCGGCGCGGGCGCGCTCGACCAGGGCGTCGCGCAGCGCGGTGCCGGTGCGGTCGGCCTCGTAGATGTAGTACTCCAGGTGCACGTGCTTCGTGGCCGCGGCGATATCGGCCAGCAGCGCCTGGTACTTGGCGGCACCGTCGACCAGCAGGCGCACGTCGCGCGCGCTCGACTGCGACAGGCCGGTGGTGGCGGTGGCCAGGCGCGCGAGTTCGGCGGCGTCGGCGTGGGCGGCGTCGGCGAAGGCTTCGCCGGCCGGCGCCGACTGGCGGCTGCGTGCGCGCCGCAGCCGCTGGCGCTCGATCCTCTGCGGCCCGAAGACGTGGTAGATGAAGAGGCCCAGGTAGGGCAGCAGAGCCAGGCCCAGCAGCCAGCTGAGGGTGGCCACCGGTTCGCGCTTCTTGAGGATGATGACGCCGCCCAGCAGCACCAGGTACGCGGCCCAGGCGGCGACCAGCCAGGCGCCAAGGTGCGGTATCGAAAGCAGTGCCTGCCAGGCTTCGCGCAACGCGTCCACAGAGCGCTCCCCTGTCGCAGGAGCTGCGACAACTGCTGCGTAGGCTAGCCCGATGCGCGACGATGGCAAAGCGAAGCTTGCGGTCCTGGGTGCCCCGAAGGGCCGCGGCTCGGCGTCGTGGGAGCCGGGCCGCTTCGAGCAGCGCAGCGCCACCCGGGCGGACGACGGCTGGGGCTCCGGCCACGACTTCTCGGACGCCAGCGGCGAAGCGCTCGACCCCGGCCCGGACACCGTGGTCACGACCGAGCGTGCGCGCAGCATCATCAGCCGCAACCAGTCGCCCGATGTCGGCTTCGGCCAGTCGATCAATCCCTACCGGGGGTGCGAGCACGGCTGCGTCTACTGCTTCGCGCGTCCGAGCCACGCCTACCTCGACCTGTCGCCGGGCCTGGATTTCGAAACCCGGCTGTTCGCCAAGACCAATGCCGCCGAACTGCTGCGCGCGGAGCTGGCGCGCCCGCGCTACCGCTGCGCGGTGATCGCGCTGGGGGTGAACACCGACGCCTACCAGCCCATCGAGCGCAGCCGGCGCATCACCCGTGCGCTGCTTGAAGTGCTGTCCGAGGCCCGCCATCCCGTGCACCTGATCACCAAGAACGCACTGGTGCTGCGCGACCTGGACCTGCTCGCGCCAATGGCCGCCGACGGCCTGGTGCAGGTGGCGGTGTCGGTGACCACGCTCGACAACCGGCTGGCCGCACGCATGGAGCCCCGTGCCTCTGCGCCGCATACCCGGCTGAAGGCGATCGCCGGACTGCACGAGGCGGGCGTGCCGGTCAGCGTGATGGTGGCGCCGGTGATCCCGGCGATCACCGACAGCGAGCTGGAGGCGATCATGGCCGCCGCGCGCGAGGCCGGTGCGTCCGACGCGTCGTACGTGCTGCTGCGCCTGCCGCATGAACTGAAAGCGATCTGGCGCGAGTGGCTGGCCCTGCACTATCCCGAGCGCGCCGCGCATGTGATGAGCCTGGTCGCGCAGATGCGCGGCGGACGCGATTACGACAGCGCCTTCGGCAGCCGCATGCGCGGCCAGGGGCCCTTCGCGCAGCTGCTGGCGGCGCGTTTCAGCCGTGCCTGGCGACAGCTCGGGTTCGCGCATCTTCCGGCGCTGGACTGCACGCGCTTCGTCGCGCCGCGGCCTGCCTCGCCACAGGGCCAGCTGTTCTAGGGGGCGTCCAGCCAGGGTCGGGAATTCACGGATCCTACACGCCACCACGACGGCGCGGTGGTGTACGGTTCCGCGATGAGACAGGATCCAACCCATGCACCGCCGCCTGCCGGTGGCGCGGGGGTCGATACGCACGACCCGTCCACGGACGTGGGCGACACCACCGCGGCACGACTGAGCGAATGCGAAGCGCAGCTGGCCAGCGTCCTGAAGGACCAGGCCCTGGTGTCGTACGGCATCGCCCATGACCTGCGCGCGCCGCTGCGCGCGATCGAGGGCTTCTCCGCGATGCTGGAGTCGGGGTCCGGCGAGGCGCTGGACGCGACCGGCCGCGACTACCTGGCCAGGATCCGCGCCGCCGCCGCACGCATGGCTTCGCTGCTGGACGCGCTGCAAGCGCTGTCACGGGCCTCGCACGACCATCTGACTGTCGCCGACGTCGACGCCAGCCTGCTTGCCGACTGGGCGCTGATGGAACTGCGCGATGCCGATCCCGGGCGCCTGGTCGAAGCCAGCGTGCAGCCCGGCATGCGCGCGCGCGCGGACGAACGCCAGCTCAAGCTCCTGTTCGACCATCTGCTCCACAACGCCTGGAAATTTTCCGGCGCTCGCGACGCGGTGCGCATCGCCATCACCGCCGAACGCCACGGCGACCGCGTGCGGATCCACGTCCGTGACCAGGGCAGCGGCTTCGACACCAGCCATGCCGGGCGCGTGTTCGAACCCTTCCAGCGCGTCCACGGCCCCGACGAGGGCGGCGGCCATGGCCTGGGACTGGCGATCGCGCAGCGCATCGCCACGCGGCTCGGCGGCGGTCTCGGGGTCGACTCCGAGCCCGGCCGGGGCAGCGTGTTCCACGTCGAGCTTCCTGCCGCCCAGGACGCCCGGCCGTGATGAGCACCAGGCCGATCCTGCTGGTCGAGGACAATCCGGACGATGTGGAGCTGACCCGGATCGCGTTCGCCGAAGCGAAAATCGCCAACCCGCTGCACGTCGTCGACAACGGCGTGGACGCCCTGGACTACCTGTTCGCGCGCGGCAGGCATGCCAGCCGCGATCCCGGTGACCATCCTTCGCTGGTGCTGCTGGACCTCAACATGCCGCGCATGGATGGCCGCGAGGTGCTGCAGGCGATCCGCGCCGAGCCCAGCCTGCGCAGCCTTCCGGTGGTGGTGATGACGACCAGCGCCGAGCCCTTCGACGTCGAGGCCTGCTATTCGCTGGGTGCCAACAGCTATATCCGCAAGCCGGTCGATTTCGGCCAGTTCATGTGGGCGGTGAAGCAGGTGGGGATGTACTGGCTGGTGCTGAACCATCCGCGCGAGGGCTAGTTGTTCGCCAACCGGAAGGCCGGGAAAGCCTCTTACGCACCGGCAAACAGCGCCTCTGCGCGCTGGAACAGGATCCAGCTGGTGGCGATGAACTTGTCGCCGCCTTCGGGGCGGTTGCCGCGGTGGGTGTGGGTGAAGGCGGTCGGGGCGATCAGGAGGTCGCCGGTACGGGGTTTGACCTTGCGCTGCTGGAACATGAACTCGGTTTCGCCGGCGTCGAAGCCGTCGTTGAGATAGACCGTCCACAGCAGGTGGCGGTGCAGGGTCTCGGCCTGCGGGTCGCGCGGGTAGAGCTCGCAGTGCCAGTAGGGATAGCCGCCTTCGTCGGCGGTATACCACTGCAGGTTGACCGTGCCGGGGCGCAGGCAGGCCATGGCCAGCTTGCCGAGTGCACGCGCGTCCATGCGCGTGATGTCGTCGGCCTCGAGCCGGCGCAGGGCACCGTCGGCCGCGGGCTGCTGCAGCATCAGCGGTGCGATCAGGACCTGGGGGTAGCGACGCAGGTAGGCGAGCAGGCCGCCATACACCGCCACATTCAAGGTCTGTTCGACGTCGGCCCAGTCGGCGCGGCCGGCCAGGCCGATGTCGCGGCTCTTTTTCAGCTCCGGGAACACGCCGCTGCCGACGCGGCCGGGCTGCAGCGCATCGCTGGCGCGCATGCGCTCGACGATGGCGGCGCAGGTGGCGGCGTCGAGCGCGCCGGGCGTTACTTCGATGAAGTCTGCTGCGGATGCGTGGCTCATCGGAGTGCCTCTGGTCAGGAGGCGTCGTGGTCGCGGTGGTAGCGGGTGGCGGCTTCGACTTCCGACTTCGAGCCGAGGAAGACGGGGACGCGCTGGTGCAGCTGGCCGGGCGCGATCTCCATGATGCGATCGCGGCCGTTGGTGGCGGCGCCGCCGGCCTGTTCGACCAGGAAGGACATCGGGTTGGCCTCGTACATCAGGCGCAGCTTGCCGGCCTTGGATGGATCCTTTTTGTCCCAGGGATAGATGAAGATGCCGCCGCGGGTGAGGATGCGGTGCACGTCGGCGACCATCGAGGCCACCCAGCGCATGTTGAAGTCCTTGCCGCGCGGGCCCTCCTTGCCGCAGAGCAGGTCGCGCACGTAGTCCTGCATCGGCGCTTCCCAGTGGCGCTGGTTGGACATGTTGATCGCGAACTCCTTCGTCTCCTCCGGGATGCGGATGGCCTCGCGGGTGAGTACGAAGACGCCCTGTTCGCGGTCGAGGGTGAAGGCGTGGGTGCCGTGGCCGAAGGTCAGCACCAGGGTCGTCTGCGGCCCGTAGACGCAGTAGCCGGCCGCGACCTGGGCGGTGCCGGGCTGCAGGAAGTCCTCGTCGCAGGCGGCGGTCACGCCCTCGGGACAGCGCAGCACGGAGAAAATGGTGCCGACCGAAACGTTGACGTCGATGTTGCTGGAGCCGTCGAGGGGATCGAACAGCAGCAGGTAGTTGCCGCGCGGGTAGGCGTCGGGGATGGGGTGGCAGTGCTCCATTTCTTCCGACGCGCAGGCCGCGAGATGGCCGCCCCAGGCGTTGGCCTCGAGCAGGATGTCGTTGGACAGGACGTCGAGCTTCTTCTGCGCCTCGCCCTGCACGTTGCCGGTGCCGGCGTCGCCGAGCACGCCGCCGAGCGCGCCCTTGCCGACCGCGATCGAGATGCTGGTGCAGGCGCGGGCGACCACGGCGATCAGCTGGCGCAGGTCGGCATTGATGCGTCCGGCGCGCTGCTCCTCGATCAGGTGGCGGGTGAGGGAGACGTGGCTGGACATCGCGGACCTGCGCAGTGGCGGACGGGGCGCCATTGTCGCCCAAGGTGCGGCGGGCTGCAGGGCCCTGCGGAAGCGGCTGCGGGACGCCGTGGTGTCAGCGGCGGTCGAACTGCCACTCGAGGCCGAGGAGCCAGGTGCGGTCGGCGCCGGGTTCGTAGAAGCGGCCGTTGCCTTCGTTCACGATCACCGAGCCGATGTGGTCGCGGTCGAGCAGGTTGTCGATGCGCGCGAACAGGCGAAGCGGACCGCTGGCGGTATTCCAGCTGCGCGAGGCCTCGACGTGCAGCAGGCCGTAGCCCGGTGCGGAGGCGGTGCCGGCATCGTTGACGGCGACGTTGCCGAGGGCTTCACCCTCGAGCGCGGCGCGCCAGGGGCCGCCGTTCCACTGCAGGCGGGCGAAGACCTGGCGCTCGGGGACGCCGGGGATCCGGCGGTTGGAGTCGCCGGTGCCGCCGATGCAGGCATCCGGGGCGGTGGCCGCGCCGCCGCAGCCGCGGAACTCCGCGTCCAGCTGCGTCGCCGCCAGCCGCAGGTCCCAGGCCTCACCCAGCGGCTGCAGCCAGGACAGCTCCACGCCCTGGCGGCGCGCGCCGCCGGCATTGCGGTAGCTGCTGCGGCCGGAGACGTTGCGGGCGACCGCGATCTCGTCATCGGTATCGGCGCGGAACAGCGCGGCCTCGAGCTGGCCGCCGGCAGGCATGCGCCACTTCATGCCGAACTCGTAGTTGTCGCTGACTGCCGGCTGCAGGTCGAAGGCCAGGCCCGCGCCGCCGTCTGCGCGATAGGAAAGTTCGTTGAAGGTGGGCGTCTCGAAGCCGCGGCCGGCCGAGGCGTAGATCAGCAGGTGCTCCGAAGGCGCGAAGGTGATGCCCGCCACCGGCGAGGTCTCGCTGAACTCCACGCGGCCGCTGTCGTCGGGATTTCCGGCGGCGACGTAGCGGTCGCGAGAGGTGAACTCGACCTCGCTGTGGCGCGCGCCGAGCAGCAGCGACCAGCGCGGCGCGAACTGCCACCAGGCCTGGGCGTAGACATCGTTGGCGTCGACGCGGTTGCGCTCGTCGCGGCGCAGCGCACCGCGCACGCCGAGCGCGTCGCCAACGAAATTCTCGAAGCCGCGGCGCTGCTGGCGCTGGCGCTCGCCGTTGACGCCAAGGGCGAACTCCAACGGCCGCTCCGCGAGCGAACCGCTCCAGGTCCAGCGTGCGTCGTAGCCGGCGTAGCGGTTGTCGAGGCTGATCACACCGCCGGAATGCAGCGGATTGCCCTGCGGCGCCGGCGGGATCGGCAGCACCTGCGTCACCTCGCGGTCGCCGCCCCAGGCCGAGACGCGCAGTGCGTGCGCCTCACCGAAGCCGTGCTCGTAGACCGCGCCGGCCTGCGACTGGCGCACGCTCTTGCGGGTGTCATAGATGTGCGCGTTGGCGACCGCCTGGCGCGGGTTTTCGCGCACCTGCGCGGCGGTGAGCCCCAGCGGATCGCGCGCCTCGGGGATGTCGACGTGGTTGAGCACCAGCGACAGCCGTCGGCGCTCGCCCAGGTCGAAACCGAGCTTGAGGTTGGCGACGTCGCGCCGCGCCGCGGAATGGTCGCGCCAGCCATCGGTGTCCAGGCGCGACACCGCGAAGTTGTAGCCGACGACATCGTTGCCGCCAAGCAGCCGCGCGGCAGCCGTCCAGGTGCCGTCGCTGCCCACGGTCGCGCGCAGCGACCAGGGATCGCCGGGCTGGCCGTCGGCGCTGTGGATCGAGACCACGCCGCCGGACGAGTTGCCGTGCAGGGCCGAGTACGGCCCGCGCAGCACTTCGATGCGCTCGGCGCCGGCAAGGCTGAAGTGCGAAAGCTGGCCCTGGCCGTCGGGCATCGAGGCCGGGATGCCGTCGGCGTACAGGCGCAGGCCGCGCACGCCGAAGGTCGCGCGCGAACCGAAGCCGCGGATCGAGAGCTGGGTGTCCTGCGCGAGGTTCTGGCGGTCGCGCGCGAGCAGGCCGGGGATGCCGCGCAGGGCATCGGCGACATCGGCGTTGGCACCGGAGATGTCGCCGGCGAGGTTGATGGTGGCGGTGGAGGCGGGCGTGTCGAAGGCCGGGACCGAGCGCAGGCGGGTGGCTTCGACGACGATCGCGTCGAGGGTGGTGGAGTCGGCTGCGGCGCCGGGGGCCGTGTCCGCTGGGCCCTGGGCGAGGGCGGGCGCGGCGGCGAGGATGAGGGCGATGGCGAAGGGCAGCATTGCCGGCGCGGAAGCGGCCGGCCGCAGAGGGGGCGTCAATGTCATGCCGACATTGTCTCCCGCGGCAGCGGGAGATGGCGTGCAAGTGCGGGAATGGAGTGTTCCCGCCAGCCGTCAGACGTCGCCCTCGGTGGACCAGCCTTCGCCGGTGCCGCGCTGATAGGCGTGGTCGGTGTCGAGCACGGTGCCGGCCGGAATCGAGTCCTGCTCGGCCAGCCGGGCGTAGATCGGAGTGAAGTCGGGCTCGGTGGCCGCCATCAGCTGTTCGAAGCTGTCGATGACGAAGTAGGTTTTCTGGTAGGTGTCGATGCGGTAGCGCGTGCGCATGATGCGCTCGAGGTCGAAGCCGATGCGGTTGGGCGCCGGCGACTCCAGTGAATGCACCGACTCGCCGCTGGACGAGACGATGCCGCTGCCATAGATGCGCAGTTCGCCGGCCTCGCGGATCAGCCCGAACTCCACCGTGTACCAGTACAGCCGCGTCAGGTTCTGCAGCGCGTCGGCGCCGATGGCGTGCGCCTTGACCCCACCGCGCCCGTACGCCGCCATGTAATCGGCGAACACCGGGTTCATCAGCAGCGGCACGTGGCCGAACAGATCGTGGAAGAGGTCGGGCTCTTCGATGTAGTCGATCTGGTCCGGGCGCCGGATCCACCAGGTGACCGGGAATCGGCGGTTGGCGAGGTGCTCGAAGAAGTCGAGTTCAGGCAGCAGGCCCTCGACTCCGATCAGCCGCCAGCCAGTGGCCGGCTCCAGCACGGCGTTGAGATCGGTGTACCTGGGGATCCGGTCCGGCGTCATTCCCATCGCATCCTGCGCGCGCAGGAACTCAGCGCTGGCGCGCCCGACCAGCAGCTTGCGCTGGCGTTCGAACAGGGTTGCCCAGGTGGCATGGTCCTCGGCGGTGTAGCCAGCCCAGTCCTGGTCGACCACGCCGGTGGCGTACACCGGCACCTTGCCCTTGTCGGTGTGGAGGTTCTCGAGGCGACGGGGCTGGGCCGGATTGGGCGTGGACATGGAAGACTCCGAAATGGGCGCGGACGTGACCTGCAGTACCGGCGAAGGCAGCTTTGTGCGTGTCAGGACCGCTATCCATCGACTCTAGCCGCATACGGGCGCAAGATGCTTGCATTCATTGCGCCACAGGCCGCCTGCGACGCAATAATGTTGCATACAACGATGGAGAGCCGGATGGCCCCGACCGACATCCTCGACCGCATCGACATCCAGCTTTTGGGCGAACTGCAGCGACAGGGCCGCCTCAGCAACGCAGACCTTGCCGAACGCGTGCACCTGTCACCGTCCGCCTGCCTGCGGCGCGTGCAGCGGCTCGAGCGCAGCGGCGTGATCGCCGGCTACCGCGCCGAAGTGGACCCCGAGCGCCTGGGCCTGGGTCTGACCGCCTTCGTCCGCATCCGCCTCAACCACCACGACGCCGCCGCCGTGGCCGACTTCGCCCGCGGCGTGAACGAGTGGGACGAAGTCGTCGCCTGCCACGCCCTGACCGGTGACATGGACTACCTGCTGCAGGTGATGGTGACCGACCTCGAGCATTTCTCCCGCTTCCTTCTGGACCGCGTACTCGCCCGCCCGGGCGTGGGCGACGTGAACTCCAGCTTCGTGCTGCGCACCGTCAAGGCGATGCGCGGGCTGCCATTGCCGACCGCGTAAGCGGCTACTCGCGATCGAGCGGGCTGAGTACGCCGCCGGCACCACGCCCGAGCACATGCGTATAGATCTGCGTCGTGGCCACGTCCTTGTGCCCCAGGAGTTCCTGCACCGTGCGGATGTCGTGTCCCGATTCCAGCAGGTGGGTCGCGAACGAATGGCGCAGCGTGTGGCATGTTGCAGGCTTGTCGATGCCGGCCATTGCACGCGCCGACTTCACCGCGCGCTGCAACACGCCCTCGTCGACATGGTGCCGCCGCCGCACACCGCTGCGCGGGTCCACCGACAGCCGCTGCGCCGGGAAGACCCACTGCCAGCCGAACTCGCGCGCGGCCGTCGGATACTTGCGCCCGAGCGCATGCGGCAACCACACCTCCCCGAAGCCGTCCTGCAGATCATGTGCGTGCAGGATGCGCACGCGTTCGACTTGCCCCTTGAGCCCGGCTTCGATCGTGCGCGGCAGCGGCACCCGGCGATCCTTGCCGCCCTTGCCATTGCGCACGATGATTTCCCGGCGCGCGAAGTCCATGTCCTTCACGCGCAGCCGCACCGCCTCCATCAAGCGCATGCCAGCACCGTAGAGCAGGGAGGCCATCAGCCCGGCCTGACCATCGACCAGCGCCAGCAGTGCACGGACCTCCGCATGCGTCAGGACCACGGGGAGCTTCTTCGGGCGCTTGGCCCGCGTGACGGACCCGACCCAGGGCAGTTCCAGGCCGAGGACCTCCTTGTAAAGGAAGAGCAGGGCTGACAGCGCCTGGTTCTGGGTACTGGCCGCGACGTCGTCGCGCACCGCGAGCATGGACAGAAAGGCTTCCACCTCCACGAGGCCAAGATCGCGCGGATGGCGCTTTGCGTTCGCCAGGATGAAGCGACGCGCCCAGCCGACATAGGCCCGCTCGGTTCGTATGCTGTAGTGCTTGGCGCGGCAGCGGATGCGCACCTGGTCGAGCAGGCGCGGAGGTTGCGTTGCAACGGTCCCCGCAGCGTCGATCACGGAGCCGATTACCGCCTCACTTTTGCCCCGGTATGCCATACCGCCTCATCCGTGAGGTATTTTCAGGAAGCATTACCGCGTGAGGCAGGCGCGGCAAGCGGACAAGTGGATGATTTCAGGTGGGATTTTCCCGACGGGAACGCGAGCGTGGGACTACAGTGCAATCTGCTACATTCCGCTTTTGGGATCTACTTAGTGTTAAACATCATGAGGGAAGCGGTGATCGCCGAAGTATCGACTCAACTATCAGAGGTAGTTGGCGTCATCGAGCGCCATCTCGAACCGACGTTGCTGGCCGTACATTTGTACGGCTCCGCAGTGGATGGCGGCCTGAAGCCACACAGTGATATTGATTTGCTGGTTACGGTGACCGTAAGGCTTGATGAAACAACGCGGCGAGCTTTGATCAACGACCTTTTGGAAACTTCGGCTTCCCCTGGAGAGAGCGAGATTCTCCGCGCTGTAGAAGTCACCATTGTTGTGCACGACGACATCATTCCGTGGCGTTATCCAGCTAAGCGCGAACTGCAATTTGGAGAATGGCAGCGCAATGACATTCTTGCAGGTATCTTCGAGCCAGCCACGATCGACATTGATCTGGCTATCTTGCTGACAAAAGCAAGAGAACATAGCGTTGCCTTGGTAGGTCCAGCGGCGGAGGAACTCTTTGATCCGGTTCCTGAACAGGATCTATTTGAGGCGCTAAATGAAACCTTAACGCTATGGAACTCGCCGCCCGACTGGGCTGGCGATGAGCGAAATGTAGTGCTTACGTTGTCCCGCATTTGGTACAGCGCAGTAACCGGCAAAATCGCGCCGAAGGATGTCGCTGCCGACTGGGCAATGGAGCGCCTGCCGGCCCAGTATCAGCCCGTCATACTTGAAGCTAGACAGGCTTATCTTGGACAAGAAGAAGATCGCTTGGCCTCCCGCGCAGATCAGTTGGAAGAATTTGTTCACTACGTGAAAGGCGAGATCACCAAGGTAGTCGGCAAATAATGTCTAACAATTCGTTCAAGCCGACGCCGCTTCGCGGCGCGGCTTAACTCAAGCGTTAGCCCGATGAGACTGACACTCGCCTTCGCTGTGCTTCTCGCCTTGCCAGCGTGCGTGAGCGCAGGAGGCTTTACGGTGCAGCGCGGCGACTGCGCAGGTGCCCCGGCCGATTCGGACTGGAACCGCGTCGAGGCCGCATGGCTCGGCCCCAACACCTTGCGAATCACGGCTTGGGACACGGAGACGCAGACCAGGCGCATCGCTGACGACTCTGGTGTGGCAGACGTCAGCCCAGGCCTGATCACTCTCTCCTACGAACTAGTGCGCACGACCCTGCCTGAGGGCGCGCCCGTTGTCTTCTGCGAAGATTTTGTCCGAGTGGATTTTACCGTTAAGGACTTGCCGAACGACGAGTACCGGATCATTCTCAACAACGGCGAGGGAACCCGCGAGTCATCCGCGGGGGCTAACAATTCGTTCAAGGGGATGCCGCTTCGCGGCACCCCCTAACTCAGGCGTTAGCTGCTAGGAGGGGTCATGCGAGTTGTTGCGAGTGTAGTGCTGGCCATGATGCTGCTTCTAAGTGGCGGCTGCGCATCCATTCCGTTTTCCACTGCCTTAAGCCTGTCGTCCATGTCACCTCGTGCCCTGGCGCAGATTGACCCCGCGCAAGTTCGAGTGAAGATATCCGTGCCGATAGACTTTGAGATCGATGTTCCCGAAAGTCATCTAAGTCTGTCTCTCACGACTTCCTCCGGAACTCGCGCGGCTGCAATGAAACTGACGCTTCTTGGCGTGACTAAGGAATCACGCTCTGGAGGATTGTTCAAAGCAGAAGTTCCTGTGTCCACATACTTGCTTGCTCTGAGCCAGGATGGCGCTCGTCAGCTCCAGTTGCTGCAACGCCAAGTATTGGTGCAGGACCCCACAGGCTTTGAGTTCAGTGTCGGCGCACCATTCTCAAAAGTGCCGACCAACCCCAGCGAGGTTACTCTATGGGCAGACGTAAAACTGTCGGCCACGGAACCCTTTATGCGGCTCATCAACGGTGCAAGGATCAAGTTCGAGCATTCGGCTGCAAGCAGCTAACAATGCGCTCAAGCCGACACCGCATCGGGGCGCAAACCACATGGCAGGTGCAGCTTGCCATGTGCTTCACGCCCCGCTGCGGCGCGGCTTAGCTTAGGCGTTAGGCGGCAAATGTCACTTCGTTCGCGCTTCTACAAACCTGCCATCCGGGCCTACCTCAAGGCCTTGGGATGGCTTCTCCTTTTCGCAGTCGTCCCGTCGGCAATCTACACTTACACCCAGGGCTTCCGGGTCGGCGCATCTGTCTTTCTGGTCTTTGGCCTTACTGCGGCATCGGCTCTCTTGTGGGCGTTTTGGGGCGTCCTCTTTCCCAAAGACATCGGTGGCAACTAGACTGCCGCCTAACGATTCATTCAAGCCGACGCCGCTTCGCGGCGCGGCTTAATTCTGGTGTTAGGCCTTGTTTCCCGCACTGTTGTTGCCGGGTTCCAGGCAATTTGTAGCGCCTCGTTTATCCGCAGCGTTTGCACCTCGCGCGCGCGGTGCAGGCATCGGCAGTCAGTCCTGCAGCACCTCGGCTTCGGACAGGCGTGACCCTCCGCAAGGTTCGACCTGCCGGGTCGGCTTCGGACAGATCCTGGTGAGGCTCCTCGCACACGCGAGCTGTAGTTCTCGCTTCGTAGTTCCAAGGCACGGCCCAGCTGTGCCAAGTTGTTGTAGTGTTTCGGTTCGGGGTTGGGCTGCAGGGGTTCGGCGCAGGTGTCGGGCAGCGGCGGCCTAACGAGTCGTTCAAGCCGATGCCACATCGGGGCGCAAACCACATGGCAGATACAGCTTGCCATGTGCTTCACGCCCCGCTGCGGCACGGCTTAACTCTGGTGTTAGGGCTGATGAGAGACGCTTTCGCAATCTTCTTATCAACAGTCGCCGCTGCTGCTACCCCGGCAGCAATCTTTGCTTTGTATGTCTTCTCACTCCCTCCAGGCAGGCCGGGGACTGTATTCGTTGCCTTCTGCATGTCGTTCATGCTCGCCTTCGGGCACGCCATGATTCTCGGCCTGCCAGCCGCGCTCGCGCTTGTGCATAAGCGGGCGTTTCGCGCCCTACCCATGCTCATCGCGGGTGGAGTTGTTGGGCTTTTGCCTGCTGGCCTATTGTTCTTTCCTTACTCGCCTCCGCGTGACTGGGCGAGCTACTTGACTCTGGCAGGCGCTGCTTTTGGGCTTGGCGCATCGGGCGGTATCACATTCTATGTGGCCCACCGTATCATCAGCCCTAACAATTCATTCAAGCCGACGCCGCTTCGCGGCGCGGCTTAATTCAGGTGTTAGGCCTTGTTTCCCGCACTGTTGTCGCCGGGTTCTAGGCGATCCGTAGCGCATCGCTTATCCGCAGCGTTTGCACCTCGCACGCGCGGTGCAGGCATCGGCAGTTAATCCTGCAGCGCCTCGGCTTTGGACAGGCGCGACTCTCCGCGAGATTCGACCGGCCGAGTCGGCTGCGGACAGAACGCTGTGAGAGTTCTTGGCCGCGCGAGTCGCTGGCTTTGACTTCGCCCCAGCAGGCGCCAGCCTCAGGCCGTTCGGCCAGACTTGTTGTACTGTTCGCCACAGGGGTTGGGCTGCCGCACGTCAGGCGCAGGTGCCAGGTAACGGCGGCCTAACGAGTCGTTCAAGCCGACGCCACATCGGGGCGCAAATCACATGGCAGGTACAGCTTGCCATGTGCTTCACGCCCCGCTGCAGCGCGGCTTAACTCTGGTGTTAGGACTCAGGTGATAGCGATGCGGTGGCTGAGACAGCTATTTGAGCGGGGCAAGCCAACCTCTGAAACGGCGGTTGCATCGGAGATCGTCCATGCATTTGCCGAAGAGCAACAGCGCATTAAGTCGGCCGGCGCGGTTAATAACGAGCACTACACCGACTTCGTGGAGCAAGTGAAGCTTCTGAAGCGCGAGAAGCGCCATGACGAGGCGATAGAGCTGCTCAATCAGCTTGTGGATGCGACAGAAGCGGAATCTCGTGCGGCCGGAGCTGGTTGGGGGGTGGCTCCTTGGTACTACGAGCAGCTGGCCATCATCTACCGCAAAGAACGACGCTATGCGGACGAGGTCAAGATTCTGCAGCGGTACAAACGCCAACCCAAGGCGCCGGGCGCAGGGCCCTCGAAACTCACCGCTCGCTTGGACAAGGCTCGTCAATTGTCGGCTGCTGAGTCCTAACAATGCGTTCAAGCCGAAATTGCATCGCTACGCCAGCCACATGGCAGAAAAAGCTTGCCATGTGCCCGGCTACGCGCTGCAATTCGGCTTAACTTAGGTGTTAGGCGGCATGACGGACTTACTACGAGTTGATGACTTCAGATGCCACGACCAGCATTTGGTTCATGTGCTGCCGGGGCGTGAGCACGAAGCCACCTGCTTTGCACGCCAACTCCTAAATCAAGGGGTGCCTGCGGGGCTCTTCATTCGAGGAGAGGATGTTACGGACTGGGGGTTTCTTGAGGATGCGACCGGAGTTGAGCATTTCGAGTTCGTAGACTTCTCGAAAACTCTCTCTTGCACAAAGCTATTGCCAATCAGCCACGCTAAGTATCTCCGCATAGTCGGCCGGAAGCTCTCTATAGATTTCACGATCTTCACATCGTTACAGACGATTTGCTATCAATGGCACCCCGAATCTTCAGGACTCGAGTCCTTGGATGCGCTGAAAAGTGCGTATCTTTATGAAATTGGCAGCGCCAAGAACGCTAGCCCATTCCCATTGCCGCCAAGCGTTGAGACGCTGCAGTTAGTGAGGTATTTCGCCGAGTCTATTGACTTTATTCACGATATGAATCACTTGGTTGACCTGGAAATAATATACGCGCGAAACCTGCGGGCGTTACCCCCACTGCGGTCCCTTAAACAGTTAGAGCTCAAGAACGTCGGTAGGGACAAGTTCGCATACGACTCAATTCCGGAAAGCGTGGAAGCAATTATCATTGAGGCGTGCGCCCCAGTTCATGACTGGGATTTTGTTCGGAAAATTAGCGGTCTAAAGCGATTGGTCGTTTTCAAGACAAAGTGTGCTGCACCATCTTCCGCTGCCAAGAGTGCATTGAGCCTTGTGCCCCTCCGCGACTTGCCACGTGGAGTAACCTGATGCCGGTGCCGCCTAACAATGCGTTCAAGCCGAAGCCGCTTCGTTCCGCAAAGCACATGGCAGGTAAAGCTTGCCATGTGCTTCGCTCCACTGCGCGTCTCGGCTTAACTTAGGCGTTAGGCCCTTATGGAAACATTCGAAGTAGTCGCAGTTCCAGACGGCGAGGAGCACGCGACAACCTGTTCCTGCTGTGGGCGACCTGTCTATGAGGGCTGCGGAGAGCTCCAATCGCAGGATTTTCTTGTTGCAGACTACTGGTATCGCTGGACCGAGGGGCACGAGGGCCGCTTCACGCTTGCCGTCGGAATCTACGACCAGCATGGGGAGCGGCTAGGCCAAGTGGCTGTTCTTTCCAGTCGCATAGCTGATGGCAATATCATCTACACCGTACTGGACCCAGCTGACTCCCCGTGGACAGATTTTGGCCCCTTTGGTTCAGTCATCCCGCGCGAGCAGGCACTTGCTCTACCCGACCTGTTCAACGTCGTCGATGCAATCGCTGCCAATGAGTCGCGTATCTCTACTAGAATTCTTGCCAGTGGACTACGGGCCTAACAATGCGCTCAAGCCGAAGCCGCTTCGTTACGCAAAACACATGGCAGGTACAGCTTGCCATGTGTTTCGCTCCACTACGCGTCTCGGCTTAGCTTAGGTGTTAGGCCTTGTTCCCCGCACTGTCGTTGCCGGGTTCCAGGCGATCTGTAGCGCCTCGCTTAGCCGCAGCGTTTGCACTTCGCACGCGCGGTGCAGGCATCGGTAGTCAGCCCTGCAGCAGCTCGGCTTCGGACAGGCGCGACTCTCCGCAAGGTTCGACCGGCCGAGTCGGCTTCGGACAGGGTGCAGTGAGAGTACTTGGCCACGCGAGTCGGTGGTTCCGGCCTTGGCCCCGGCAAGTGCCAGCCTGAGGCCGTTCGGCCAGACTTGTTGTACTGTTCGGCGCAGGGGTTGGGCTGTCGCAAGATCGGGCGCAAGTTCGGGGTGCGGCGGCCTAACAAGTCGTTCAAGCCGAAGCCGCTTCGTTACGCAAAACACATGGCAGGTAAAGCTTGCCATGTGTTTCGCTCCACTACGCGTCTCGGCTTAACTCTGGCGTTAGGCCTCAGGAGCTGGCCATGGTCGTGGATCGAATCTTCATAAGCCCTGTGCGAGGCGCTCAACAGGTAGAGTGCGAGCGAATTACCGTGCGAAGTGGGCTGGGTGTTGTCGGTGACAGGAACT
>NZ_JBCLUZ010000043.1:0-19644 GCF_039548395.1 Luteimonas changyuni | reverse complement strand
CGGGCCCGGACCTTTTGCGCGGTGGTGGACGAGGGCAACGTCGACGCAGATGTCGCAACCGGTTGGATCGTCACCGGATCAAGCGGCACAGCCACGCCAAGGCGACCCCTACGATCGCGAGCGCGCCCGCTCTTGATCTCCGTCCCGAAGCAGGAAAACGCCACGGCCCGTCCCGTGCACAGGGGGTGTGCGGAGAGCCGGCCATGGATGGCCGGCGCCCGGCCGCTGGGAGCAGGACGCGGAGACGGCCGGCGCAGCACACCCCCTGTGTGCGGGACGGGCAGCGCGGGCTACAACGGAGAAATGCACGGGACGGGCAGCGCGGACCAGAACGGCGCAGCTCCCGCGCAACAACCTGCTCCAACTGTCACGTCAGTACCCCGGAGCCGCGAGAAGAACCAGCCACTCCGCCGGGTCGGCCGTACGTCTTTCCCTCACGTGGGAGAAGAACCTTTTTTTGCGCTTCACTTGGCCGATTTGCCGCGCGGGTGCGCCACCCCGGCGCCCAGCAACAGCGCGAACCCCATCAGCGGCAGCCACAGGATCCCGGTGGCCATGTACATGATCCGCGACGTGCCGGCCTGGTGCATCGCGCCGTTCGCGGACATGCAGACCAGCGACCACGACATCCGGGTTTCGCCCGCAACCTTGTAGACATGCTCCTGCACGAAGGCGTCCGGGAATCCCTCGGGACAGACCCACGGTGCGGCATGGGCCATCCCGCCGGGCCAGACGCCCCACAGGATGAACGTTGCAAGCAGCGCGACCAGGGCGCACAGCGCGGCGGAGAGCAGCAGGTAGGGCAGCCACCAGAAGCGGCCGAACTTCGCCAGCCAGTCGGGCATCAGAGCAGCCTCCCGTCGGCGTCGTAGCGCTGCAGGGTCGTGCCGTGCCGCGGATCGGTGAAGACCACCTCCAGCTCCGGGCCCGTCGGCTGCGCGTCGTCGCCGCGCGCGCGCTTCGGGGGCTCGATCGACATGCGGGCCAGTCGGGCGTCTGGAGCGGACCCGACCCGCTGGCGGGCATCGGCCACCAGCTCGGGCAGGCGCTCCAGCGCGCGGAAGTCGGCGAGCCGGAAACCGTCCAGCTCGCCGGGGGCCGCGCGCACCGGCGTGGACTCGGCGAGCGGGCTGCCGCCGCTGTAGCGGTAGCTGTCCCAGTTGCCCGGTGTGCGCGGATCGGCCGCCACCAGGCCCAGGCCTCGCGGTTCGAGCGTGAGCGAGGCGATGACCAGGCTGCCGGGCTCCGCGGATACCCGCGCCGCCACGGCCGCCTCCGCCTCGCGGATCAGGAAAGGCTCCGCACCACTGCCCCGCCGGTGCGATTCGGCCAGGATCTCGTCATTCGAGTGGGCGCCGATGCCGCAGCCGGCGAGCGCCAGCGTCGCGCCGAGGCTCACGGCGAGCGCCGTGGCCGTGGCCGTGGTCCGTCTCATCGTGGGCAAGCGTCCACCTCTCCCGGGTTTGCGTCGTTTCGACATCATCGCCAGCCAATGTGACGGTGCTTCGAACCCGGGAGGGCAAAGTCGCAGAACTGCAAACCGGGTGCGCGAAGATGCAGGGCCATTCGAAGGAGCCACGGGCATGACGGAGCTGGACGACGACATCCACGAGCAGATCCAGGCGCTCAGCGCCGAAGGCGATGAATTCGCGGAAGAAGGCGAGTTCGAACCCGCACTCGAGCGCTACTGGGCCGCCTGGGACCTGCTGCCCGAGCCGCAGATCGAATGGGACGCCGCCACCTGGCTGCTGGCCGCGATCGGCGATGCCGACTACCAGTCCGGGAACTTCGAGGCCGGCCGCGACAACCTGTCCAACGCCATGCACTGCCCGGACGCCATCGGCAATCCCTTCCTGCACCTGCGCCTGGGGCAGTGCCAGCTGGAGCTGGGCGACCAGGAGCGCGCCGCCGACGAACTGGCGCGGGCCTACCTGGTCGACCCCGAGGTCTTCGACGACGAGGACCCGAAGTACCTGGCCTTCCTGCGGACGCGCCTCCAGGGCATCTAGGCGGCGGCTGCTGGGCTTCGATACCCGGGTATCGTTCGGCGCCCGCGGCATCGGCACCACGCACAGATCGCAGTGCGCATGGGGATCACGGAGAAGGCGG
Source organism: Luteimonas changyuni (assembly GCF_039548395.1). Classification (NCBI taxonomy): domain Bacteria; kingdom Pseudomonadati; phylum Pseudomonadota; class Gammaproteobacteria; order Lysobacterales; family Lysobacteraceae; genus Luteimonas; species Luteimonas changyuni. The sequence continues at coordinate 17,535 of NZ_JBCLUZ010000043.1, read as the reverse complement.
TCGAAAAGCTGATCGCCCGCGGGATCCGTTGGATGGGCGACTGGCTGCCGTCGCCGCACTATCCGCGCGGGCTTGCCCGGTCAGTCGGACGCATCAGGCCAAGCCCCCAGGCCTGAGCTCGATCCCCAGCGCCGGCGCAATCACGCGCATCGCTTCGTCATCGCGACTCAGCGCAATCCAGCCCGCCGTGGTCTCGGTGCCGGTCTCCCACACCCACAGCGTGTAGCCATAGGCGCGCAGCGCGTCGTAGGCCACGTGCAGCAGGTCGGGGATGCTGGCGCTGGCCAGGAACTCGGCATCGGTCGGGTCTTCCACGCCCCAGTCCAGCTGGAGGTTCCAGCGCGCGACCAGTTCATTGATGCTTTCCACGAACGCGGCGGCATCGTCGTCGTGGACCTGGAAGCCGGACTTCCAGTCGATGATGTCCTTCAGCACCCAGGCGGGTTCGAATTCGTCCTCGCCGGCGTCGGCGGTGGCGTCCTGCCAGGCGCCGAACTGCTGCAGGGCGGTTTCTTCGTCGTCCGGGTTGATCAGCAGCAGCAGCTGCCAGACCAGCACCTCGGTGCCGGCGTCCTCGTCGACCTCCATGTCCGGTGCGAAGCCGTTGGCGTAGTTGTCGTCGGGGTCGAATTCAGTGTCGGGAGCGTGCATGGGCGTGGGGAAGCGGGTGGGGCGCACAGGATAAGCGCAGGTGGATGATCGGGGCGGCACGGCAATAGGGGCGGGGCGGGGCGGGGCGACGGGGCGCTGTCGCTGCGGGCGCTGAGCCTTCAAACTATGCCGATGACCACGACCCCACCGGGCGCTCCTGACGCCCGCCCGCAGCTGCCCGCTGGATCCATCGAAGCGCGGCTGAAGCTGGCCACCGACACCCTTGAAACCGTCGCCGCGGACCATGCGCTGCTCGACGCGCTGGACGATGCCACCCGCGAGCGCCTGCACCGCGCGGTCGCAGCACTTGGCGCGCCGGTGGATGCCGTCGCGCGCCGGCAGCGTCGCAAGCAGGCCAAGCGCAGCCGCGTGCAGGCCAAGAACGAGCGCGACGACGCGATCCTCGACGCCACCGGCATCCGCACCTTGCGCCGCCAGCCGGTGTTCACTACGCCGAACTATTTCCCGCCCGAGGGCTTCGAGCCGCGCGACCTCGACGCCGACGTGCCGCCGCACCACGAGACCCTCGAGCCGCAGCACTGCTACGTCTGCAAGCAGAAGTACTCGCGCATCCACCATTTCTACGACCAGCTGTGCCCGGAGTGCGCGGAGTTCAACTTCGCCAAGCGCACCGAACTCACCGACCTGAGCGGCCGGGTGGCGCTGCTGACCGGCGGCCGGGTCAAGATCGGCTACCAGGCCGGGCTGAAGCTGCTGCGCTGCGGCGCGCGGCTGATCGTGACCACGCGCTTCCCGCGCGATTCCGCGGCGCGCTACGCCGAAGAGCCCGACTTCGCCGACTGGCACGACCGCCTGGAGATCTTCGGCCTCGACCTGCGCCACACGCCCAGCGTGGAGGCCTTCTGCAGCGAACTGCTGGCGACCCACGACCGCCTCGATTTCATCATCAACAACGCCTGCCAGACGGTGCGCCGCCCGCCGGGTTTCTACACCCACATGATGGCCGCCGAGACCGCGGCGCTGCACGAGGCACCCGGGCATCTGCGCAAGCTGCTTGGCCGCTACGAAGGCCTGCGCGCCGACGCGCTGCTGCCCGAGGGGGCTGCCACGGCGCTGGCCGGCCGCGACCTGCGCCACGAGGCCGCCGCCGGCCTGACCCGCGCCGCGGAGCTGTCGCAGGTGCCGCTGCTGGCCGAGGAACTGCTGGGCCAGTCGCACCTGTTCCCCGAGGGCCGCCTGGACCAGGACCTGCAGCAGGTCGACCTGCGGGGGCGCAACTCCTGGCGCCTGCAGATGGACGAAGTGCCGTCGGTGGAGCTGCTGGAAGTGCAGCTGGTCAACGCCATCGCGCCGTTCCTGATCAACGCGCGCCTGAAGCCGCTGATGCTGCGCACGCCGGATGGTTCGCCGCCCACGCGCGACCGCCACATCGTCAACGTCTCGGCGGTGGAAGGGCAGTTCTACCGCAACTTCAAGACCACCCGGCACCCGCACACCAACATGGCCAAGGCCGCGCTCAACATGATGACGCGCACCTCGGCGGCCGATTACCACGGCGACGGCATCCACATGAACTCGGTCGACACCGGCTGGGTGACCGACGAGGATCCGGTGGAGATCGCGGCGCGCAAGACCATCGAGGAGCGCTTCCACCCGCCGCTGGACATCGTCGATGGCGCCGCCCGCATCGTCGACCCGATCATCGCCGGCCTCAACACCGGCGAGCACGTCTGGGGCCAGTTCCTGAAGGACTATCGCCCGACCGACTGGTAGCGGCGCGACCCTCGCAGGCTGCGGGTCGCACACCGCACACTGCACGCCGCACGCCGCAAATTGCGAAGCCGGCTTTCGTGGGAGCGGCTATAGCCGCTCCCACAAAAAAAGAGAGGGGCGCTCAAGCGGGCTCTTGCCGGGTGCTAACGTTCGCGACGGACCCAGCGGAGCCACGCGATGAAGCCATTCCAGACGCACGAGGTCGCCAACCAGCCGCCGCCGTTCGGCACGCGCGATCTCTGGAGCGACGACATCGCGCTGCGCGAAGCCCTGCAGCGCGAAGGCGGCCAGGCGTTCACCAAGGAGGTTGCGACCTACGGCGCGCTCGCCGGCGGCGAGCTGCTGGCGCTGTCGCACGACGCCCATCGCGACCGCCCGCGCCTGCGCACGCACGACGCCAACGGGCACCGCATCGACCGCGTCGAGTTCCACCCCTCGTACCACCGCGTGATGGAGACCGCGATCGCGCACGGCGTCGCCGGCCTGTCCTGGGCGCGGCCGGAACCCGGGGCACACGTCGCGCGCGCGGCGCTGGCCTACCTGCACTACCAGGCCGAACCCGGCAGCAGCTGTCCGCTGACCATGACCCACGCGGCGATGCCGGTGTTGCGCCAGGCACCCGCGCTGCGCGAGTGGGCGGACAAGGTCGCCGCCTGCCGCTACGACGCCCGCGACGTGGAGATCGGCGACAAGCCCGGCGTCACGCTTGGCATGGGCATGACAGAGAAGCAGGGCGGCAGCGACGTGCGCGCCAACGCAAGCATCGCCACGCCCAGCGGCGCAGGCGGCGATGCCTACACCCTGGTCGGCCACAAATGGTTCATGTCGGCGCCGATGTCCGACGGCTTCCTGGTGCTGGCGCAGGCGCCCGGCGGCCTGACCTGCCTGCTGATGCCGCGCCGTCTGCCCGATGGCGACCGCAACGCTTTCACCCTGATGCGCCTGAAGGACAAGCTCGGCGATTGGTCGAATGCCTCCAGCGAAGTCGAGTTCCAGGGCGCGCTGGCCTGGCGGGTCGGCGACGAGGGCCGCGGCGTGGCGAACATCTTGCAGATGGTGATGCTGACGCGGCTGGACTGCATGCTGGGCTCGGCCGGCTGCATGCGCATGGCGCTGGCGCAGGCACTGCACCACTGCCGCCATCGCAGCGCGTTCGGCAAGCGGCTCGCCGACCAGCCGCTGATGCGCAACGTGCTGGCCGACATCGCGATCGAGACCGAAGCCGCGCTGGCACTGTCGATGCGCGTGGCGCGCGCGGTCGACGCCGCCGGACGCGATCCCGCCGAAGCGGCGTTCGCGCGCATCGCCACCGCCATCGGCAAGTACTGGATCTGCCGCCGCGCGCCCGCGGTGGTCAACGAGGCGCAGGAGTGCCTGGGAGGGGCGGGTTACGTCGAGGAATCGCTGCTGCCGCGGCTGTACCGGCAGGCGCCGCTGAACTCGATCTGGGAAGGCAGCGGCAACATCCAGTGCCTGGACGTGCTGCGCGCGCTGAAGCGTGAGCCAGCGGCCGCGAACGCGCTGCGGACCGAGATCGTAGCCGCGCGCGGGATGCATCCCGCGCTCGACGCCGTGGTCGCGAATCTGGAAGACATGCTCTCGGCCGCGGATGAAGCGGGATCAAGGATGCTGGTCGAACGCCTGGCGCTGGCGCTGCAGGCCTCCGTGCTGCTGCGCGCCGGTAGCCCGGTGGCTGAAGCCTTCTGCCGCAGCCGCTTGGATGGCGAGCATGGTCTGGCGCTGGGAACGCTGCCGGTCGGCGTTGACCATGGCGAGGTCATTGCGCGGGCGTTGCCTGGTTGAAAAGATTTTTGGCCACGAATTTGCGCGAATCAGCACCGATCAGCGCGGATTTACGCCGATAGAGCGGAAAATTCGACGCCAGAGGTGAAGCGGCCGGGAAGATTCGGCTGTTGCAGGAGCAGCTATGGCAGCGATGTCCTTGTACGGATCGCGGCTGTAGCCGCTCCCACAGGGTGCCGGGTGTTGTGGGAGCAGCTATAGCTGCGATGTCTTGGCATGGATCGCGGCTGTAGCCGCTCCCACAGGGTAGGGTTGGGCCTCCCCTTGCAGCATCCGTCGCTACGGCGCGGAAGCAGGCGCGGCGTCGAGGAACTGCAGCCGCGCGAGTTCGGCATACAGCCCGCCCTGCGCCAGCAGTTCGGAGTGCGTGCCTTCGGCGACGATGCGGCCGTGGTCCATCACCACGATGCGGTCGGCGCGAAGCACGGTTGCCAGGCGGTGGGCGACCACGATCGTGGTGCGACCTTCCATCAGGCGTTCAAGGGCGTGTTGCACCGCGCGCTCGCTCTGCGCGTCGAGCGCCGAGGTGGCTTCGTCCAGCAGCAGCACCGGCGCGTCGCGCAGCAGGGCGCGGGCGATGGCCACGCGCTGCTGCTGGCCGCCGGACAGGCGCGCACCGCGCTCGCCCAGCTCGGAGGCATAGCCTCCCGGCAGGGCGACGATGAACTCGTGCGCCTCGGCGGCACGCGCGGCCGCCTCGACCTCGGCGTCGGTCGCGTCCAGGCGGCCATAGCGGATGTTGTCGGCGGCGCTGGCGGCGAAGATCGTCGGCCGCTGCGGCACCAGGGCCATGGCCTCGCGCAGGGCGCCGGGGTCGAGCTCACGCAGGTCGATGCCGTCCAGCGAGACGCAGCCCGACTGCGGATCGCGGAAACGCTGCAGCAGCGAGAACACGGTGCTCTTGCCCGCGCCCGAGGGGCCGACCAGGGCCACGGTTTCTCCGGGTGCGACGTCAAGCGTGAAGCCCTCCAGCGCGGGCGCGTCGGGGCGGGTGGGGTAGTGGAAGACGACGTCGTGCATCGCCACCGCACCGCGCACCGGCTGCGGCAGGGTTTTCGGCGCGGCGGGTGCGACCACGGTCGCCTGTTCGTCCAGCAGCTCGCCGATCCGGCCCATGCCGCCGGCCGCCTTCTGCAGTTCGTTCCAGACTTCTGCCAGCGCGCCCACCGAGCCCGCGCCAAACATCGCATACAGCACGAACTGCCCCAGCGTGCCCGCGCTCATGCGGCCGTCGGCGACGTCGTGCGCGCCCAGCCACAGCACCAGGGTGATGGCGCCGAAAATCACCGAGATCGCGACCGCGGTCACCAGCGCCTGCACGCCGATACGCTTGCGCGCCACCGCAACCGCGGTCGCCACGGCCGTGCCGAAGCGGCCGCGCTCATGGTTTTCACGGGCGTGCGACTGCACGGTGTCGACTGCGCCCAGGGTCTCGGTGGCGAGGGCGTTGGCGTCGGCCACGCGGTCCTGGCTCTGCCGCGAGATCTTCTGCAGCCGGCGCCCGCCGAGCACCAGCGGCAGCACCGCCAGCGGAATCCCGACCAGGGTCCAGGCCGCCAGCCGGGGGCTGGTCACCATCAGCATCGCCACGCTGCCCAGCACCATCACCACGCTGCGCAGGGCGACCGACATGCTGGTCGCGACCACGCCGCGCAGCAGCTCGGTATCGGCGGTCAGGCGCGAGACGAGTTCGCCGGTGCGGCTGCGCTCGTAGAAGGACTGGTCGAGGCCCATCAGATGGCTGAACAGCTGCGTGCGCAGGTCGGCGACCACGCGCTCGCCCAGCAGCGAAACGAAGAAGAAGCGCGCCGCGGTGGCGATGGCCAGCGCCAGCGTCACCATGAACAGCAGCACGAACGCGGCATCGATGCCGGCGCCGCTGGCGAAGCCGTCGTCGATCATGCGCCGCACCGCCAGCGGCAGGCTCAGGGTCGCGGTGCTGGATGCCAGCAGGGCGAGCAGCCAGGCCGCCAGCAGGGCCTTGTGTCGGGCGAGGAACGGCCAGAGCGGCCGCAGGGTCGACAGCGGGACCCTGGTCTTGCCGGAGGAATCGTCTTCGCGCGCGCCTGGCGCAGGGGGTGGTGCGGGAGTGTTCGCGAACTGGGCCATCCGGCCATTGTCGCCGATGCCCTGGCCCTATGGGTCGCTTACGCGTGCGCGATCGCGCGTGGCGTCGCGCAGGTGGTCGGCCAGGTCCGCCAGGCGGATGGCCGGCAGGCGCAGGCGGAAATGGACGCCGTCGACGGCGAAGTCCTCGCCCAGCTTCTCCGCATCGAAGGCCGGCAGCGCGGCGTGCACCGAGGCGAGGTCGGCGAAGGGGCAGGTGACCTCGATCTCGGCCATCTCCACCACCTCGCGTCGTTCGGCGGTGCGCAGGCACTCGGCGGCGGTGCCTCCGTAGGCGCGCACCAGGCCGCCTGCGCCGAGCTTGATGCCGCCGTACCAGCGCGTGACCACGACCGCCACGCCGTCCAGGTCCTGGCCGTCGATCGCGGCCAGGATCGGCCGGCCGGCGGTGCCGGCGGGTTCGCCGTCGTCGCTGGAGCGGTAGGCGCCGCCAAGACGCCAGGCCCAGCAGTTGTGGGTCGCGTCGGGCACCGAGATGCGGGCGATGAAGGCCGCGGCGGCGTCGACATCCTCCACCGGCATCGCGTTGGCCAGGAAGCGGCTGTGCTTGACCACGAGTTCGTGCGCGGCGGCCGCGGCCAGCGTGGTGCTCATTCTTCCAGCAGGGTGCGCAGCCCGTCCGGCAGCGGGGCGTCCGGGTGGCGGCGGCGGAATTCGGCGAAGCTCTCGCGTGCCTCGTCATAGCGCTCGGCGGCGACCAGTTCGCGGATCCTGGCCAGCCAGGCTTCGCGTACGGCCGGCGAGTCCACCGAGGCGGGTGGCGTGTCGTCCAGCGGCTGGTCGAACCAGTCTTCAGCGTGATCGTGGTGTCCAGCCGCGTCCGCGGACTGCGTGGCGGCGGCCTCCGGCCGGGCTGCGGAACCGGCCGGGGGTGGCAGCGCGAGCACCGACGCGGGTCGTTGCGGCGCAGGCGCAGGCGGCGGTGGCGCCGGCTGCGGAGCGGCTGCCGGCGCGTCCATGGGCGAGGGTGCGTCGAAGACCACGGGGGCTGCTTCGCGGCGCTCGGGCCGTGCCTTGCGCGCTTCGGATGATGCGGCCTCGGCGCGGGAAGATGCCGCTGCGCGGCGCGCCTGTCCTGCGGCAGCGGCATCGCGGGCGCCGACCGCGGCCGATGTCGTTTCGATTCCGGGGGGAACGGCAGGGCGTGGAGCGGCCGCGGGTTCGAGTGGAGGCGCAGCCGGTTCCGGGGCCGGCTGCGCCTGGCTGGCCGCATCCTGTGCGGCCGTGCGCGCTCGTGCAGCCTCCGCCGGTGGTGGGGCGGCTTCCGGCAGCGAGCGGACCGACGCCGCGGGTGCTTCGGTCTCAATCGTCATCACGGGCGGCTCCAGCGATGACCTCATCTGCCATGCCACGCCGACCGCGATCACCAGGGTCGCGGCCAGCGCGCCACCGCGCAGCCAGGCAGGACTGCGCCGGCGGCGGTGATGCCCCGCGCCGGACGTCGACGCCGTTGCCGTTGCTGGCGCGGCCGCTACCGTCGTTTCGGATCGCCCCGTTTCTGCGGCGGCACCCGCTGCCTGCGCAGCCGGGCGCTCGCCCGCAGCCTCGCGCGCGGCCGCCAGGATGGTCGCGTCCAGGTCCGGCGCCGGACCTCGCGTCGGCGCGGTCTGCGCCAGCGCATCGGCCAGCTCGCGCTCGGTCGGCTGCAGCGGGTCGCGGCGGGACGGACGCGTCATCGTCCTTCCTCCTGCGCCGTGGCAGCGGCCGGCGGGGCCAGGGCCGCGCGCAGCTTGTCCATGGCGTAGCGCAGGCGCGACTTCACCGTTTCACGGCCCACGCCGGTGATTTCACCGATGTCCTCAAGGCTGAGTTCCTGTTCCAGGCGCAGAAGCACCACCTCGCGCTGCTCGTCGGGCAGGGTATCGAGCGCCTTCTGCAGCTCCCGGCGGCGCTCGAAGCCCGCCATCTGCAGCTCCGGGCTGTCGGGGTCTTCGACCCGCAGCGTGCGCTCCTCGGCGTCGGCGGGCGCCGATGGCCGGTGCTGCCGGGCGCGCCAGTGATCGGCCACCAGGTTGCGCGCGATCCGGTACAGCCAGGACACGAACGCGGTCTCCGGTCGCCAGTCGGGGCCGGCCGCCACCACCCGCTGCCAGGTGTCCTGGAAGACCTCGTCGGCCAGGCCGGGGTCGCGCAGCTGGCGTCGCAGGAAGCGGTACAGACGCTCGCGGTGGCGCGCATACAGGGCTTCGAACGCGCCGATGTCGCCCTGGGTCCAGGCAAGCATCAGCACATCGTCGCCGGCCGCGTCGCTGTCATCGACGTGGCCATGTCCCCGTGAGGCGTCCATCGGCATGAGGTTAAGCCCTGGGCGACAGCGCGGGAAGTCCGTGCGCGGGGCGGGTCCAGCGGGCATGATGGCAGCCGTGCCCGCGGGGGGTGGGCTCGCGGTCTTGCCGTCGCCCGGCATGTTCGCCGTTTTCCCCATGGTGCTTGACTGGAGAAGAGGGCGTCGCAGGTGCAGGTCATGCTGGACATAGCGCTCACATCGCCGCCGCGCGAGGTCGACCTGGCCGCGCTTGCGGGCATGCTTGCGCAATCGCTTCCCACCGGCTCCGGCGTGGTGGTGTGCTGGGACGACGAGCGCCTGGGGCAGGGTTCCTCCGAGGTCGAGGGCGTGCCCGGCCAGCTCAGGACCCATGCCGCCGCCCTCATGGCCGGCAAGCCCGCCATGGGCGGGTCCCGGGGCGCGATGATCGATGAATGCTGGAACGAAGGCGAGGCGCGCGTCGCCATTGCCGCACGCCTGCCGGAGCCGCTGACGCCGTCCTCGCGCGATGCCTGGCGCGCGCTGGCGCGGCGGCTGGTCTCGGCCACCATCGCCTCGGCCCAGGCCGAGGCCCGGATCGAGTCCCTGCGCAAGTCGGAACGGCTGCAGCAGAGCCTGTACGAGATCGCCGACCTCGCCGGATCGGGCCTCGAGATGGCCGAGGTGCTCAAGCGCATCCACGGCATCGTCGGCGGGCTGATGTCGGCCGCGAATTTCTACATCGTCCTGTATGACGATGTGCGCGACACCATGCGTTTCCTGTATTTCGCCGACCGGCTGGATCCCTGGCGTGCGGATGCCAGCATCGAGACGCCGATCGCGACCATGCCCAACAGCCTGACCGTGGCCCTGCTGCGCCACGGACATCCGCTGCGTGGGGCCACGGAGCTGATCCGCAGGCAGCTGGCCGTCGATCTCGACCTGGCCCACGGCCCGGATGCCGCGGACTGGCTGGGCGTGCCGATGCGCCGCGAGGGCCGGGTCAGCGGGGCGATCGTGGTCCAGAGCTACGACCAGCCGGACTGCTACACGGACGAAGACCGCGCGCTGCTGGAGTTCGTGGCCCAGCACATCCTGACCGCGCTGGACCGCAAGCACGCCCAGGCCGAGCTGGAGCGCCGGGTGCATGCGCGCACGCGTGAACTGCAGCAGGCCAACCAGGTGCTGCAGGCGGAAATCATCGAACGCCAGCGCGCCGAGCGCCTGCAGCGCGCGCTGTTCCGGATCAGCGAACTGTCGTTCACCGCCGAAAGCATGGAAGGCTTCTATGGCGACCTGCACGCGGTGGTCGGCGAGCTGCTCTACGCGCGCAACTTCTACATCGCGATGGTGTCCGGCGATGGTGGCCAGATCGAGTTCCCGTACTCGGTGGACGAGCGCGACATCGTGCGCCGGCCGCGGAGGATGATCCACGGGCTGAGCGAGTACGTGATCAACAGCGGGCGCGCGCTGCTCGCCGACCGCGAGGTGATCACGCGGCTGGAGTCCTCCGGCGAGCTGCGCCACCACGGCACCCTGGCGCACTGCTGGCTGGGCGTGCCGCTGCTGCGTGACGGCATCGCGGTCGGCGTGATCGCGGTGCAGAGCTACTCGCGGGATATCGACTTCACGGTGCAGGACCAGAAGCTCTTGACCTTCGTCGCCCATCACATCGGCGGCGCGCTGGCGCGCAAGCGTTCGCAGGACCACCTCAAGGCGGCCCACGCCGAACTCGAGCACCGGGTCGATGCGCGCACGCGCGAGCTGGAGGACACCAACCGCGAGCTGCGCGCGCAGGTGTCCGAGCGCATGCGCGCCGAAGAGCGCCTGATCCACCAGGCACGCCACGACCACCTCACCGGGCTGCCCAACCGCATCCACCTGCTCGACCGGCTCGACGCCGCCATCGCTGAAACCCGCAGGCAGGCGCGCGGGCCGTTCGCGGTGCTGTTCCTCGACCTCGACCGCTTCAAGCTGGTCAACGACAGCGTCGGGCATGCGGCCGGTGACGAGATGCTGGTCGAAGTGGGGCGCCGGATCGCGCGCGTGCTGCGCGAGGGCGACGTGGTCGCGCGCCTTGGCGGCGACGAATTCGCGGTCATGCTTGGCCACGCCGGTGATGACGTGGCGGCGCAGGCGGTGGCTGCGCGCATCCTGGCCGAGCTGGGCCGGCCGATGTGGGTCGCCGGGCGCGAGCTGTTCCCCTCGGCCTCGGTGGGCATCGCCATGTGGCAGCCGCGCTACCACCACGGCGAGGACCTGCTGCGCGACGCCGACGCCGCGATGTACCGCGCCAAGGCCCGCGGGCGCGACCGCAGCGAACTGTTCGACGAAGAGATGCGCGCCGAGGCCACGCGCCTGCTCGACCTCGAGGCCGACCTCAGGCGCGCGATCCTTGCCGATGCCTTCGAGCCCTGGTTCCAGCCGATCATCGACCTCGCCACCGGCAGGGTGGTTGGCCACGAGGCACTGCTGCGCTGGAACCACGAGGTGCACGGCGCGCTGTCGCCCGGTGACTTCATCGGCGTGGGCGAAGACAGCGGGCTGATCGAACAGGTCGACTGGCTGGTGTACCGGCGCGCGTTCGCGTGGATGGCGCGGCACCGCGAGGGCTATGTGTCGATCAACGTGTCGCCGCGGCACTTCCACTCCGACAACTTCGCCGAGCGCCTGCTGCAGATGCTCGAGGACAGCGGCGCGGAGCCGTCGCGGCTGCGCATCGAAATCACCGAAGTAGCGCTGCTGGACGACGCCCCGCGCGCGCTGCGCATGCTCGAGACCCTGCGTGCGCGCGGCATCCTGGCGCTGCTGGACGACTTCGGCACCGGCTTCTCGGCGCTGTCCTACCTGCACCGGTTCCCGATCCACGCGCTGAAGATCGACCAGAGCTTCGTCGCCGGCCTGGACGACGCGCGGCACCCGGAAAGCCTGGCGCTGGTGCGCGCGATCCTGGCCCTGGCCAGCACGCTCGGCATCGACACCATCGGTGAAGGCGTGGAGACCGAGGGCCAGGCGGCGGTCCTGCGCCAGCTGGGCTGCACCATGGGCCAGGGCTTCCTGTTCGGGCACCCGAAGCCCGCGGCCGCCGCCGAGCGCCGCGGCGCGGCCTGAGCGGCGGCGGGGCGCGGGCATCGATCAGCGGCCGGTGTGACCGCGGCTGTCGCGGCCTTCGTCGCGGCCGCCGTCATCGCGGCCATGTTCGCGATCACTGTCGCTGCGGGTGACCGCGCGCCCGGCCTCGACCAGTTCGGCGAATTCCGCGCGCAGGCCCCAGCGGTCGTCGCCGCGGCTGCCGCGTGCGCTGGCCGAGATCGCGTCCCAGTCCCAGGCGCCTAGGTTGTGGCCGCCGCGCAGGGCATCGGCGAAGGCGGCGACGGTGGCGGCGAAGCGCAGTGAGGGGCCGGCCTGGGCGCGGATGTCCCCGCGGCGCAGGGGCACTTCGATCAGGCGGCTGGTGTCGCTGTCGGGCTGCTTGTAGCGCAGGCGCAGGTGGGCCAGCTCGCCCGTGCGGGCCTTGGCCTGCGAATCGCTTGCGCCGTAGCGCAGCGGCGGCAGGCGTTCGGCGCCGGAGCCGGCAAGCGCGATCTCGTACAGGGCGGTCACCTCGTGCCCGGCGCCGATGTCGCCGGCGTCGACGCGGTCGTTGGCGAAGTCCTCTTCGCGCAGCATGCGGTTGGCGTAGCCGACCAGCCGGTATTCGGCGACCACGGCCGGGTTGAACTCTATCTGCACCTTGACGTCGCGGGCGATGGTCAAGAGCGTCGACGACATCTCTTCCACCAGCACCTTGCGCGCTTCCAGCAGGGTGTCGATGTAGGCGTGGTTGCCGTCGCCGGCATCGGCCAGGCGCTCGGCCATGGCGTCGTTGTAGTTGCCGGTGCCGAAGCCGAGCGTGGTCAGGGCGATGCCGGACCTGCGCTGGTCGGCGACCAGGGCTTCGAGCGTGCCGCGCTCGACGGTGCCGACGTTGAAGTCGCCGTCGGTGGCCAGGATCACGCGGTTGGCGCCGCCTTCGACGTAGCCCTGGCGCGCCATCGCATACGCCAGCGTGATGCCGGCGCCGCCGTTGGTGCTGCCGCCGGCCTGCAGGCGCTCGAGCGCGGCCAGGATCTCGCCCTTGCGGTCGCCCGGGGTCGGCGGCAGCACCAGTCCCGCGGAGCCGGCATAGGCCACGATCGAGACCTTGTCCTGCGCGCGCAGCTGGTCGCTGAGCGCGGCAAAGGCCTGGCGCAGCAGCGGCAGCTTGTCGGGCGAATGCATCGAGCCCGAGGTGTCGACCAGGAACACCAGGTTGGCCGGCGGCAGCTTGGCCTTCGAGACGTCGTAGCCCTTGATGCCGACCATCAGCAGGTGGCGCGCCGGATCCCAGGGCGCGGGCGCGATTTCGGTGGTGACGCGGAAGGGGACCTCGCGCGTGGCGGGTGCCGGATGGCGATGGCTGAAGTAGTTGATGAATTCCTCCGCGCGCACCGAATCCGGCGGCGGGCGCACGCCCATGCGCAGCATGCGGCGCACGTTGCTGTAGCTGCCGGTATCGACGTCGACGGAGAAGGTCGACACCGGATGCTCGGAAGCGCGGCGCACGGGGTTGTCTTCGACCTCGGCGTATTCCTCGGTGTTGGCGGGGTCGGCCGGCCAGGGACGCGGCGGGGGAATGATCTGATGGCCTGGGCGGAACGGCGAGGCGGCGTGGAGCTTGCGCGCCTGCGCGCCGGCGGCGCGATCCGCTTGTACGGCCATGGCGGTGGCCTCAAGGGCCATCGTGGTGGATGGCGCGGGCGGTGCGGGCGGTGGTGCGTGCGGCGTGGACGGATGCGGCGCGTGGGCGTCGGTGGTCTTGTCCGCGCCGGAGTGCGGTGTCTGGCAGGCGGCGAGCAGCAGGCTCGCCGCAAGTGCGGCAGTGAAAGCGAGGCGGTTCATGGCGGGCTCCGTCGTTGGGCAGGAGCGACAACGCCCGACGGTGCAGATCGGGGTTCTCGCGGCTCCAAGCCTTGCCCCGAACCTCACCCAAAACCTGACCCCAAACCTGACCCCAAACCTGTAGGAGCAGCTATAGCTGCGACCGCTCTTCCACGGCGCTTGCCGCCAAACAGCAATCGCGGCTATAGCCGCTCCCACAAGGGCTTGGACGGTCTCGCTATAGCCGTTTTTTCCACTACGGCCGGTGCGGTCGCAGCTGTAGCTGCTCCTACAAGAGCGCGACGGCAGCTGTAGCTGCTCCTACAAGGGTGCGACGGTCGCGGCTGTAGCTGCTCCTACAAGGGCGCGATGGTCGCAGCTGTAGCTGCTCCTACAGCGGCGCGGGGTGGTCGCGGATGACGAGGAGGCGGGGTTCGGTCATGTCTTCGATGGCGCTCTTCACGCCTTCGCGACCGAGGCCGGAGTCGCGCACGCCGCCGTAGGGCATGTTGTCGACGCGGAAGCTGGGGATGTCGCCGACCACCACGCCGCCGACGTCCAGCCGGTCCCAGGCGCGCATCGCGTGCGAGAGGCTGGCGGTGAACACGCCGGCCTGCAGGCCGAAGTCGCTGTCGTTGGCGCGCGCCAGGGCGTCGTCGAAATCGTCGAAGGATTCCATGCACGCCACCGGCCCGAATGCCTCCTTGCGGTACAGGTCGGAATCGCGCGGCACGCCCTCCAGCAGCGCAGCGGGATGCATATTGCCCTTGCGCTCGCCGCCGGCCAGCAGCTTTGCGCCCGCCTTGCGCGCATCGCGGATCCACTGTTCGACGCGCTGGGCCGCTGCTTCGTCGATCATCGGGCCGATGAAGGTGCGCTCGTCGCGCGGGTCGCCCATGGTCAGCTTCCCGACCGCGGCCTTGAGCTTGCGGCGCAGGGCGGGATAGATGTCGGCGTGGACGATGATGCGCTGCACGCTGATGCAGCTCTGCCCGGACTGGTAGTAGGCGCCGGACACCAGGCGCTCGACGACGTGGTCGAGGTCGACGCCGGGATCGGCGTCGATGATGCATGCCGCATTGCCGCCGAGTTCCAGGGTGACTTTCTTCTTGCCCGCACGCCCCTTGAGTTCCCAGCCGATCAGGCCGCCGGTGAAGCTCAGCAGCGCCAGGCGCTCGTCTTCGACCAGCTGCGCGGCGTCATCGTTGCTGCAGGGCAGGACCGAGAACGCGCCCTTCGGCAGGTCGGTTTCGGCCAGGATCTCGGCGATGATCAGCGCGCCGACCGGCGTCTTGGCGGCGGGCTTGAGCACGAAGGGACAACCCGCCGCGATCGCCGGCGCGACCTTGTGCGCCACAAGGTTCAGCGGGAAGTTGAACGGCGTGATGAAGCCACAGGCGCCGATCGGCACGCGCTTGACCATGCCGCGATAGCCGCGGGTGCGCTCGGACAGCTGCAGCTCGATCACGTCGCCGCCGATGCGCGTGGCCTCGCCGGCGGCGATACGGAAGGTGTCGATCAGCCGTTCGACTTCGCCGCGGGCATCGCTGATCGGCTTGCCGGCCTCGATGCACAGCGCCAGCGCCAGTTCGTCGGCGCGCTCGCCGAAGCGGCGTACGCAGTGCTCGAGTACGTCGCGGCGGGCGTCGGGCGTGAACGCGGCCATCGCCGGCTTGGCCTTGTGCGCGGCCACGATCGCCTTGCGCACGGCGCCGGCGTCGGCAAACGCGACCCGCGTGGCCGGCTTGCCGCTGTATTTGTCCAGCACTTCCAGGTCGGTATTGGCCGCGACCGCGCGGTTGGCCAGGTAGTACGGATAGCTGGCGGCAAGTCGGCCACGCCTGCCGGACGCGCCGGACTTGCCGGGCGTGGCAGTCTCGCCGGCTTTGCCAGCCTTGTCGGACTTGTTGGTCTTGCCGGCCTTGCCGGTCTTGCCGGCCTTGCCGGTCTTTCCCGAAGTGCCGGTTGTACCGGCCGGGCTTCCTGCGTTCGTCTTCTTCTGCCTGGGCATGGTTGCTGTCCTCCTCGAATCCTTGTGCCGGTCGCTCACTCCACCGCTGCGCTGAGCCGCGGGATCTCCTCGTTCAACAGCCAGTCGTCGTCGCTGTAATCGATCGGCACGTCGATCAGGTCGATGCCGGGACTGGCCAGCGCCTTCTGCAGCAGCGGCAGGAATTCATCGGCCGATGCGGGGCGGTGGCCACGCGCGCCGTAGCTCTCCGCGTACTTCACGAAATCCGGATTGCCGAGGTCCATGCCGAAGTTGGGATAGTCCTCGTGCGCCTGTTTCCACTTGATCATGCCGAAGGCGTCGTCGCGCAGCAGCAGCACCACCAGGTCCAGTCCCAGACGCACCGCGGTCTCCAGCTCCTGCGAGTTCATCATGAAGCCGCCGTCGCCGCAGACCGCCACCACCTTGCGCCCGGGATGCACGATGCTGGCTGCGATCGCCGACGGCAGGCCGGCGCCCATGGTGGCCAGCGCGTTGTCGAGCAGCAGCGTGTTCGGCCGCCGACAGCGGTGGTTGCGCGCGAACCAGAGCTTGTACAGGCCGTTGTCGAGGCAGGTGATGTCGTCGGGGCCCAGCGCCTGCGCCAGGTCGGCGACGATGCGCTGGCTGATCATGGGGAAGCGCGCGTCGTCGCGGCGCTGCTCCAGCTGTGCGCACAGCGCCGTGCGCACGCGATCGAAAAAGGCGAAGTCCCAGTGGGCCTGCGGCTCGACGGCCTCGGACAGGCGCCAGACCGCATCGGCGATGTCGCCGACCACCTCCACCTGCGGGAAGTACACGGCATCGACCGCGGCGCCGTCGTAGTTGACGTGTATCACCGTGCGCCGGCCCTCGCGCATGAAGAACGGCGGCTTCTCGATGACGTCGTGGCCGATGTTGACGATGCAGTCGGCGGCGTCGATCGCGCGGTGCACGTAGTCGTGGTCGGACAGCGCCGCGGTGCCGATCCACAGCGGGTCGGTCTCGTCGAGCACGCCCTTGCCCATCTGGGTGCTGAAAAAGGGAATGCCGAGCTTGTCGACGAAGGTGCGCAGCGCGCGCGCGGTGGTCTTGCGGTTGGCGCCGGCGCCGATCATCAGCAGCGGGTGGCGGGCGGCGCGGATCGCCTCGGCTGCGTGGGCGATCGCCTTGTGTTCGGCCACCGGCCGGCGCGAGTACGACTTCGGGATCGGCACCGCATCGGTCGGGTCGCCGGCAACGTCCTGCGGCAATTCGAGGTGGGTGGCGCCGGGGCGCTCCTCCTCGGCGCGGCGGAAGGCCTCGCGCACGCGCGCCGGAATGCTGTCGGCGGAGATCAGCTGCCGCGTGTACTTGGTCAGCGGGCGCAGGGTATCGACCATGTCGATGATCTGGAAATGCCCTTGGCGGCTGCTGCGGATCGGCTTCTGCCCGGTGATCATCAGCATCGGCATCGCCCCCAGCTGGGCGTAGGCCGCGGCGGTGACCAGGTTGGTGGCCCCGGGCCCGAGCGTGCTCAGGCAGACGCCGGCGCGGCCGGTGAGGCGGCCACAGGTGGCTGCCATGAAGCCGGCGGCCTGCTCGTGGCGGGTCAGGATCAGGCGGATGCCCGAAGTGCGCAGCGACTCGAGCAGGTCGAGGTTTTCCTCGCCCGGGATGCCGAACACGTATTCCACGCCTTCGGCCTGGAGCGCGGCGACGAACAGATCGGACGCCTTGGCCATGGGGGTGCTGCCTCCTTCGACTGCCATCGGTGCGGGCAGTATGGAAGCCGTGACGTTAGCAACAGGCGAGCATGCAGCCCGCCCGCCATCTGCAGGAGCAGCGACAGCTGCGACCATCACCTGCAGCCACCGTTACCGACTGTAGGAGCAGCTATAGCTGCGATCGCGCTAATGGATACCGCCACGCAGCGATCGCGGATATAGCCGCTCCCAAAAAGAGGGTTCTTCTCCCGATTGCGTGGAGCTTGCGGGTGATTGCTCCGGGAGGGTGCGCGCTGCCCGCCGTGGAGGCAGGGGGGATGCCCAGCCGGAATATGCGCATCCTGCTCCCAGTTCCGGCCGCCGGCCATCCATGGCCGGCTCTGGGCATCCCCCCTGCCTCC
>NZ_JBCLUZ010000042.1:0-23762 GCF_039548395.1 Luteimonas changyuni | reverse complement strand
TGTATCGCTCGCAGGTGGCGCCTAACATTGCGTTCAAGCCGAAATTGCATCGCTACGCCAACCACATGGCAGAGAAAGCTTGCCATGTGTCCGGCTACGCGCTGCAATTCGGCTTAACTTGAGTGTTAGGCCGCACATCGATCAACATGACTACTCGCTTTCCGTTCAAGCCAAAGAGTACCGCTCATCTTCGGCCAGGCGATTTCTGGGCAATTCCGATTTCTGGCGATCGCTATGGTTGCGGCCGCGTTATAGCTTTGCGCCAGCCCGGCCAGACGGGAGCTAGATCATTGCTTATCGTAGGCCTCATGAATTGGATCGGTAAAACGCCACCACGAGCCGACGACCTACGCGGTCTAAAAACTGTTGAACAAGCCCAGATTCATCTACGTTCCGTCCTCGAGACAGGCGGGGTCATTCTCGGTAATCGCCCTCTTGAGGCAGACAAAATAGAACCAGACTATTTTTTATCCGAATCACCTGGAAAGAACTGTCTGCTTATGAAAGGTTATGAGTTCCTACGCAACGCAACTCCGGAAGAGCAAGTCACTTTGCAAGGCTTCCCAACATGGGGCTATGTCATCATCCAACATCGCGCGCAGGCGTTGGCTGACAGTGCGGCCTAACAGTTCATTCAAGCCGATTCCGCTTCGCAGCGCGGCTTAACTCAGGTGTTAGACCTCTCCAGGCATTTATGCAAGACGCTCTCAGGCTATCCAACTACCTGCATGCTCGCCCCGCGCCGAAAGGCGTCGATGTCCTGTGCAAACTCCAGCACTTTGCAATCATCACCTACGCGTTTGATCCAGCTCGCTTCGCTGGGGTCATGCCAGATCGTTTCAAGTTGGACACCGTGCTCTTGGACGGAGAAGAGCGGGCCTTGGTTTCGGTTGTGCCATTCGTAGATGTTGACTTCACATCTGCTGTTTATCCGTTCCCAAAATTTCGCATGGGGCAGACAAACTACCGTATCTACATCGTTGATACGAGCACCGGTGAGAAATGCGTTTGGTTCATTGGAACAACGCTGGATTCTTGGACCAGGCTTATTCCTTACGGCCTCTGGAACCTGCCTTGGTACTCCGGACAGGTTCGGTTTTACTGCCAACAAGATAGTGCTGGCTCGTATCTGCGCTACGCAATGGAAACGAAAGCGAAATGGGCACCCGCGAGTGTTGAACTCATTGGCAGACCGGACCCAGAGCTGTCCTTGCCGGGCTTCCCGGACGTGGAGACAGGACTGGTTTACTTGACTCATCCGCTACGTGGCTTCTATCACCGCCGTGATGGGAAGCTGGGCACCTATCATGTCTGGCACAAGCAACTTGCCGTTACACAAGCTAGCTTAGTCAGTGCAAACTTTGGCCTGTTGGATCGTCTTGGACTTGTGTCTCTCGCTGAGCAGCAAGATCCTCACAGTGTTCTCCTCGAACCTATCAACGAGTTCACAATCTACCTTCCCCCAAGAATTGTCAGGCCAGAGGTCTAACAGTTCATTCAAGCCGACACCGCTTCGCGGCGCGGCTTAATTCAGCAACTGTCTTGAAGCGTTCCGCTCACGCCAGTGCCATGGCCTCGTTCCGCAGCTCGTCGCGCCGCATTGACGATCCCAAGCAGCTTGCACATGCACGCCACCAACGCCCCCTTGCCCAACTTTCCGCGCGTTCTCAGCCGCTGGCAATGCGCCCTCATCATTGGGTCCCAGCGCACCGCTGAGAGCGTGGCCATGTACAGCGCAACGCGGACCGGAGCATGACCGCCACGGATCCGTCGTTTGCCTTGGCCCTGTCCGCTGTCCCGGTTCATCGGCGCCACGCCGGTGAGCTTGGCGATCTGCCTGCGCTCGAGGTGGCCGAGCTCGGGCAGCAGCGCGAGGACGGTGGCCTGGAACAAGGGCCCCAGGCCCTTGCTAGAACGCAGCACGCGTGGCGTGTTCGTTGATCAAAGCCTTCATCGCCTTCTCGATCGCGGCCAGCTCCCGGACCAGGGCGGCAATGGTCCGCGCCGCCAGCTTGCGGACCGAGGCAGGCGCCATGGTCGTCTGCTGCTTCTGCGCTTGCAGCATGGCACCCACCCACGGCCCGATCCAGGCTGGCCTTGCACACGTCGATCCCTGCTGCCGTCATCCCGATTCTCCGTTACAGTCGAGTGGTCGAGAGCATCGCGCCCGAGGCCCACGCTTATCGGTTCGAGGGCAACCTCGAGCAACTGTTCGGGCGCAGGGCGCGAGATCCGGCTTGCGGCCCCTGCTGAATTACGGTGGTCTGACACCGAGGCGTTATCGGGCGCGCACGCCGGGCTCTCGGCTCTTAGGCTAGGGGGAAGTCAAGCCTAAGGCGTTAGGCCGCCCTGGAGGGCTGCGGGACTGTCTCGATTCGCATCAAAAAGTGAATGCTTGGACCGCGCTGTTTCCGCCATTGCTGCTGCGGCAGGGGCGTGTGGCGCCGTCTTGCTGCTCATCTTCGCTGACCCAGCCGGAAGAGCAACAGTTGGCACCGAGGTCGCTTCATTGCAAGTTGTCTGGATAGAGCGAGCCAAAGCTCCAGACATAGAAGGCGAACCTCCTGTTGCATCGCGAGTTTTGGATCGGGAGATTAAGCCTGAAGTGCGAGTTCGGAGCGCTCAAGAATCGAAAGCGCAAGGCGACGTAGAGGCCCACGTGACCGGTGCGTCAATGGGCCAAGGCCAGCTCAATCTCTCCCTGCCGACGGCCTCCATCGAGTTTCGCCAGGGACTGCTCGAGAGGCCGGAAAGAATGGTTAGGGAACCCTTGCTTCAAGTTACTTTCCAAGACCGATCACTCGGTGGCACCCTGCAGAGAATGTCGCGCCGCAGGATATGCGCAGAGTTGAATAGCGCCGTGGTGAGTCAATCGACGAGCCACGAGGCAATCGCGAGCTCAATGGCACGCCACAAGTGCAAAATCTAGCTTCCCTATGCTGTCAAACGGTGGCCCAACAATGCGTTCAAGCCGGTTCCCACCCGACGCAGTACGGCTACAACGTTGCTTGCCTGGAGAGTGTCAGTCCGCTCGCCATTCCGTACGTCCCAATCGAGGACGGCATCAACCATCCCTCGGATCGGGGCGAGTCTTAGGCTGCTGATGATGAATCTTCGCAATATTGCAATCTCCATCTGTGCGCTGATGGTGCTTTGTGCGCCAGGCCTGTCTCATGGGCAGGCCACGGGGCCTGCCATGGGCGCCTTCAATCTCCATTTCACAGACGATCTCGTTCGCAAGTGTGCTGCGAGCTACCCCGCAACCGCGGCAGGCATTACCGGGTCATTTGAGAGCATGAAGCGCAGAAACAGCTCTTATCTGTCAGCCAGCGACTGGGATGACATCAGGCGCAAGAACAGGGAAGTTGCACTGGCTCAGCCCGAGCGAAATGAATATATCAACGAAATCGTGACCGACCGGAGCTGTGCGCTTGTGCTCGAGCAGCTTTCAGTCGGCGGTGAACTTGACCGACACATTGCCCGGCATTTTCCAAAGATCTACGGACCCTGAGGCGCGGCCTGTGGCTCGCGGGCCACAGCCATCTCCATGGACGTGGATCACTGCCCGGTCGGTCAGCCTGCCGATGCGCGTGCCGGATTCGGCATTGCCGCCCCCAGCCTGTCCTTCCGGTCGCAGCTGCCTGTCAGGTTTTCCCCGCAGCCCTCGTCTGTAGTCGATAACTTGGGCTGTGACGGGGATGGATATGGAAATGGCAGGCATGCGGGGCGAGATGTTCGATTCCGGGCAGGAAGAGCTGCGGTGGACCCGGGTTGGCGCGTGGTGTGCGGCGGGTTGGCGGATCTATCGTGAGGCGCCCGTGCGGATCTTGTTGCTGGCGTTGTCTCCGATCGTCTTTGAGGCGCTTGTCCAGTTGACTCCTTGGGCCGGCATTGTGCTGTCGAAGCTGTTGACGCCGGCGGTATCCGCATGGGTGCTGGTCATGCTGGACTGCAAGCTGCGCCGCCACGGGTTTTCGCCGGGGATGACCGGCCGGCAGATCGTATTGCGCTGGCGCCAGGTCGCGGGGCTGGCGCTGGCGAGTCTGCTGGTGTTCTCCGTCCAGGTGGCGATGGCCGCGCTGATCGGGAGCCCGGCGCAGGCGGGCGCCCTGGCTGCGGGAGACATTGCCGGCATCGGGCTTTCGAAGGTGCAACTGGCCGGCGTCCTTGCGTCAGGGGCGGTTCCCATGCTGTTCCTGTTCTTTGTCGGACCGCGGATGATCCTCGACGGGCTGCGGCTGTGGTCTGCCGTGGTCGAGAACGCCCGCCTGCTCAAGCGGTGTTGGCAGCCGATGGTGTTCTACTCGCTGCTGATGGCCCTGATGCTTGCCGGGTTGACCTGGATGCCCTTGCTGCTGCTGGTATTCCTGCCTGCGGGCCTGTGCATCGGGTATGCGGCGTATCGGGACGTTTTCGACCGCGTGCAGGGAGCCTGAGCGTTGACGTCGACCCCTGATATCGATGTCGCACTGCGCGACCACGGGGCGATGCTGTTCCGCATCGCATCCGGATACACGCGGACAGGCGCTGCCCGCGATGACCTGGTGCAGGACATGTCGGTCGCGCTGTGGAAGGCGCTGCCGGCATACCGCGGCGATGGTCCTTTGAAGGCCTTCGTCGCCCGCATCGCGCAGTTCACCGCGCTCGATCACGTGAGGCGCCGGGCCAGCCGGATGGATGCCGCCAGCCTCGACGAAGATCTGGAATCGACCGCCATGCGCCCGGACCAATATGCCGGAGGCGTGCAGGATCGCAACCGCCTGCTTGAGGCGGTGCGTGGCTTGCCCGGCGGCCAGCGGGAGTGCGTGCTGCTTGTGCTGGAAGGGTTCGGCAACCGCGAAATCGCCGGGATCCTGGGCGTGGCCGACAACACCGTGGACCAGCGGCTGAGCCGGGCGCGGCAGCAATTGCGAGGCATCCTTGGAGCCGACAATGAACAATGACGACTGGGTTGATCTTGCCGCGCAGTGGAATGCGGCGGACGCGCCTGATCCCGCTGTACTGCGGGCGCGCCTGCGGCGATACCGGTGGCGGAACCGGCTCGGGCTGATGGGCGAGTTGCTGGGTGCACTGGTGGCGCTGGTGCTGTCGGCATGGGCGTGGACGCGGCAGCCCGAGTTGCGACCATGGCTGCTCGTGGCCAGTTCGGTGGTGGTGGCCTGGCAGGTGGCATACCTGCTGATCCGCCAGCGCTATCGCCTGTTCGGCCTGCCCGCCGGCGGGCTCGTGGGCATGATCGACGCGGAGATGCGGCGTGCGAAATTCGTGATGGCAACGCTGTGGTGCGGTCTCGCCGGCGGCGTGCTGCTGGTCCCGCTGGCGTTCCTGACGCTTCCGGCCATCCATCACCCGCGCCTGGTCACCGGACTCCTGATTGCCGGCGCAGCCTACGTTCCCTACGCGGTGCTCAGGACCTGGCAGCTGACCCGTCGGGTGGGGAGCCTGCGGGTGGAGCGCGACCGGCTTTCGGAATGACCCGCTGCGGTCGGCGTGCGGCGGGCGTGGCCCCATGTCGGGCCACGCCCGCCATCCTGGCTCAGAACCTGAGTCCCAGGCGCGCGTAGAAGAACCGCCCCGGAAGGTCATAGGTCGCCGCGTCATAGCCGTTGAGCGAGCAGCTCAGGCAGATCGGCGGGTCCTCGCCGGTCAGGTTGTTCACGCCCAGGGTCACGCGCAGGCCGCGCATCCAGGCATCGCTGTTCCAGGACGCCTGCAGGTCGTGATAGGTGGTCGCGTCCAGGTGGTTGATGTCGTTGGCGCTGTCGTCGCAGATCGCAAAGCCGTTGGCGCCGCCGCAGGACTCGCGCAGGTCGTCGATGTGGCGCACGTTCCAGGCGACCGCCCAGGGCCCCTTGCTCCACTGCGTGGACACGTTGCCGGTCCACTCGGGGATGGCGCTGTTGTTCACTTCGATGCCGGGCGCGCGCGGCTCGGCCTGTCCGGACTCGTTCACCAGTTCGTACTCGCCGACCAGCGTCGCCTTGGCATCGAAGCGCAGCTGGCCCCATCCCCGCTGGGGCAGCAGCCAGCCCAGGCTCAGGTCCCAGCCGTCGGTGCGGATGGTGCCGAGGTTGTCGAGGATGTCGTCGAAGCGGACGATCTGGCCGCGCTCGCTGCGGTCGTAGGACGCGCACGAGAACGGATCGCTTTCAAACACGCAGCGGTTGAGGATGACCTGCGCGTCCGGCGCCTGGATGGCGTCTTCGATGGTGTGCTTGTAGAAGGTGAGGCCCAGGTCCATGCGCTCCGACCAGGACGTGCCGGCCGCGAACGAGGGGCTCCAGACGGCGCCCAGGTTCAGGCTGCGGCTGGTCTCGGGCTGCAGGTCGGCGTTGCCCGAGGTCACCACCGAGATCTGCGGGTTGGTCTGCACGTAGTCGGCCGGCACGCCCTGCGCCACGCACTCGGGGCGCACGGCGTTGGCGGCGCCGGAGCAGGGATCGACCAGGGTGGCGTCGAAGCGCGACAGCGTGCCGTACAGCTCGCCGATCGACGGCGCGCGGAAGCCCTGCGCGAACGAGCCGCGGAGCACGAACTCCTCCGCCAGCTGCCAGCGCAAGCCCAGCTTGCCGGTGCTTTCGCCGCCGAAGGTGGAATAGTCGGAGTAGCGGCCGGCGATGCTCATGTCGAGCGCGCTGCCGCGTTCGGGGTTGGCCATCAGCGGCACGGCCAGTTCGAGGTAGACCTCGTTGACGTCGTAGTCGCCCGCGGTCGGGCCGGACGGCACGCCGTTGTATTCGCCGGCCACGGTGATCGGGTCGGGCTGGTAGCGGCCTTCGTACTTGCGGTACTCGTAGCCGGCGGCGAATCCCAGCGAACCGGCCGGGAGTTCGGCCAGCGACCCGGTGAGGTTGGCAGAGGCCAGGGTGAGGCTGTTCTCGCTTTCGTCGCGCACCACCGGCTGGATGAAGCCGAGCATCTCCGGCGTGATCGTGCCCACGCCACCGAACACGTTCAGCGGCACGCAGCCGTCGATCCCGGCACAGGCCGCGGGGTCGCCCAGGGCTTCGTTGATGCGGCGCAGGTTGTAGCTGCCGAAGTTGGCCTGCTCGGCGCTGCTCTCGCTGCGCACGACGTTGATGTCCCAGTCCCAGGGGCGCTCGCGCACGCTGAAAGTGCCGTCAAGGCCGGCGGCCACGTACCAGGTCTCCACGTCCTGCTCGTAGCGCCGCGGCCCGCCTTCCACCGGGCGGCGGCCCAGCAGGAACAGGTTGGCGTCATCGCCCACGGTGGTGAGGTCGAAGCCGAAGGGGTTGTAGGGGTTGAGCGCCGAGATCACCAGGCTGCTTTCGCCCCAGTGGTTGTAGATGCCGGCGTCGGTGCCGAGGAAGAACGGCTCCGGCGCGGCCTGGTTCGCCGACTGGCGCTCGTTGTACAGCGCGCGCACGTAGCCGCCGAGATTGTCGTTGAAGGCGAAGCGCACCTGGCCGAACACGGTCTTGCGCTCCGACGGCGTCAGCAGCAGGTTGTAGGGCGCGAAGTTGAAGCGGTCGGCGGTGGCGAAGCAGTGGAAGTCGTCGCTGCGCACGCAGTCCTGGCCGGGCGCGAACGTCGGATCGGTGGCGCCGGTGTCGGGGGTGATGTCGTGCACCAGGCCGGTGTTCGGATCCATGAAGACGAAGCGACCCTGCGGCGTGGCGGAGCTGCCGTTGGACAGGCCGGTGCCGGGCACCGGGATGCTGGCCGGGCCGTACTCCAGCGACGACACCTCTTCCTGCTTGAAGTACGACGCGCCGGCGAACCACTGCACGCGGTCGCTGCCGCCGCCGTAGCCCATGTCGACGCCCCAGGTGTCGCCACCAAGGTCGTCATAGGTGCCGTAGTGCAGCTCGATGTCGCCGCCCTGCACGTTGCGGCGGGTGATGATGTTGACCACGCCGGCGATGGCGTCGGAGCCGTAGATCGACGAGGCGCCGTCTTCCAGCACCTCGATGCGGTCCACCAGCGACAGCGGGATGGTATTGAGGTCGACCGCCGAGCCCACGCCGGAGCCGGAGGATTCATTGACCCAGCGGATGCCGTCCACCAGCACCAGCACGCGCTTGGGGCCGAGGTGGCGCAGGTCGACCGTGGCCGCGCCCGCGCCAACGCCGCCGCCATCGGGCGGGAAGCCGAAGTTGCCGCTGGAGTTGAATTTGGTGTTGAGCGCCGCGCCGCTGGCGGTCAGGTTCTGGACGACGTCGGCGACCGACTTGAAGCCGCTGCGGTCGATGTCCTCGCGGCTGAGCACCTGCACCGGAACGTGGGTTTCCAGCGCGGACTGCTTGATGCGCGAGCCGGTGACGGTGACCGAATCAAGCGTGATGGCGTCGGGCGCGTCCTGCGCAACAGCGGCGAGGGGGAACGAAAAGGGCAGCGCAGCGCAGACGGCGACTGCGAGAAGGCGACGCGGGGGCATGGCCATGGAGCTCTCCTGGTGGCTGTACGCCGTCCCGTTGCCCCCGTGCCGTCGGCAGCCCACTTGTAAACAGAATGTAAAACGCCGGCAAGCCCCCGGGTTTACCCAGGGTGCTCAGCCCTGCAGCACCACCAGGCTCAGCCCCACCGCCACCAGGAACACGGCGAACACCCGGCGCAGCGTCGGACCGCTGATCGCGTGCGCCAGCCGCGTGCCCCAGGGCGCGGCCAGCACCGAGGTCACCGCGACGCCGATCGCGGCCGGCAGGTAGATGTAGCCGACCGCACCGGCGGGCAGGCCGCCCGGCGGGGCGTTGAAGGCGTAGCCGAGGGCGCTGCCGATCGCGATCGCCACGCCGCAGGCCGATGAGGTGCCGACCGCGCGCACCGGGCGCACGCCGCGCCACACCAGCAGGGGCACGGTCATGCTGCCGCCACCGATGCCGACCACCGCCGACAGCGCGCCGATGCCGGTGCCGGCCGCGGTCATCGGCAGGCCGGTGGGGACCACGTCGCGGCCGCTGTCGGCGCGCGCGCCGCCGAACGCCATCTGCGCGCCGGCAAGCAGGCAGTACCCGGCCACGATCCAGCGCAGCACGATGCCGTCCAGGCCCACGGCGACCTGGCTGCCGAGCACGCCGCCGACCGCCAGCCCCGGCATCATCCAGGCCACCGTGGGCCAGAGCACGCTGCCGCGCCGGTGGTGCGACCACGCCGAGGACAGTGCGGTAAATACGATGCTGGCCATCGAGGTCGCGAGCGCGGCGTGCATCGCCATGTCCACCGGCACGCCCTGCAGCGGCAGCAGCCAGGCCAGCGCCGCCACCAGCACCAGGCCGCCGCCGATGCCGAGCAGGCCGGCCAGCACGCCGGCCAGGATGCCGAGCAGCGGGAACATCCAGAACCCTTCGATCACATCGACTCCTTCAGCATGGGCGCCCGGTCCATTCGATATAGTCCCCGCATGCTGCAAGGAACGATCGCCATCCTACTGTCCGCGGCGTTTGCGCTGTCGGCTCCGGTCGCAGTGCAGGCGCAGGCGCTGCCCGACGACGACCTCGCACGGCGCGCGCTCACCGCCGCCGAGATCGGCCAGCCGGTCCCGCCGCTGCGCGCCGATCATCCGCTGCAGGGCTGGATCGGCTACGCGCGGCTGCGCCGAGACCTCCCCAAGCTGACGCCCGCGCAGGCGCTGGATTTCCTGGATCGCCACCGCGGCCAGGCCGTGGCCGACACGTTCCGGGCGGCGTGGCTGGGCGAGCTGGCGCGGCGCAAGGCCTGGGGTCCGTTCCGCGCGGCCTGGGTGCCGGACACGGGTTCGGCGGCGCTTGCCTGCAGCGAACTTGAGGCGCGGCTGCGCACCGGTGCAGCCGATGCCGCATGGACGACCGAAGTGCAGCAGCTGTGGCGCGGTGCCGGGCGTTCGCAGCCCGATGCCTGCGACCCGGTCTTCGACGCCCTGGCCGAACGCGGCGGCATGGACGACGGCCTGCGCTGGGCGCGCATCGAGGCCGCGATCGCCGAGGGCCAGCCCGGCGTGGTGCGCGCCGCCGCGCGCGGCCTGCCCGCCGACGCGCGCCAGCACGCGGAGGCCTACGCGGCCTATCTTGGCCGAGCCGATGCAAGCGCGGCGGCTTGGCCGAAGAACGCGCGCAGCCGCCTGGCCGCCTCGCACGGCCTGGCCACGCTGGCACGCTCCAATCCCGACGCCGCCGAGGCACTGCTGCCGCAGGTGGCGCAGGCGCTGCAGTTCACCGACGCCGACCGCAACCGCGTGCTGTACCAGGTCGCGCTGTGGACGGTGGCGTCCTACCACGACGGCGGCGCACGGCGCCTGGCGGCGGTGCCTGAAGCCGCCTATGACGCGCGCCTGCACGAATGGCGGGTGCGCGAAGCACTGTCACGCTCCGACTGGCCGGCGGCGCTTGCGGCGATCAGGCGCATGGGCGACGCGCAGCGCAGCGACTCGCGCTGGACCTACTTCGCCGCGCGCCTGCACGAGCTCACCGGCGACCGTGCCGGCGCACGGCCGCTGTATGCCGCGGCGGCGCGCGATGCCGACTTCCACGGCTTCCTTGCCGCCGACCGCATCGACCAGCCGTACGCGCTGTGCCCGCTCGAACACGGTGGCACTGCGGCCGAGAAGGCGGCCGTCGCCGCCGACCCGGCGATGCAGCGGTCGATGGCGCTGTTCCGCATCAATCGCGCCGCATGGGCGACGCGGGAGTGGCGCGATGCGCTGTCGCGCTTCAGCGATCGCCAGCGGCAGATGGCGGTGGAGATCGCACAGGCCAACGGCTGGTTCGACCGCGGCGTGTTCGGCCTGGTCAACGCCGGCGGCGAGCGCAAGCCCGACGAGCTGCGGCTGTATACGCTGCGCTTCCCGCTGCACCACGACCAGCTGATCCGCGGCGAGAGCGCGCGCAACCAGCTCGATCCGGCCTGGGTCGCGGCCGAGATCCGCGCCGAGAGCGTGTTCAATCCGCGTGCGCGCTCACCGGCCAATGCCCGCGGGCTGATGCAGGTGCTGCCCGAGACCGGCGCCGGCGTCGCGCGCCGGCTGGGCATGCCGTGGTCGGGCGCGGAGTCGCTGTTCGATCCCGCCACCAACGTCCGCATCGGCACCGCCTACCTGCGCGAGATGAAGGACAAATACACCCTGCCCTACGTCGCCATCGCCGCCTACAACGCCGGCCCCACGCCGACCGCACGCTGGCAGGCCGACCGTCCGGGCATGGACGCCGACTTCTGGATCGAAACCCTCACCTACAAGGAAACCCGCGACTACGTGGCGCGCGTGCTCGCCTTCAGCGTGATCTACGACTGGCGCCTGGACGGCAACGCGGTGCCGGTAAGCGACCGCATGCACGGCCGCAGCGGCGCAGTGCGCAAAGCGTTCGCGTGCCCCGCTGCTGTTGTGGGAGCGGCTACAGCCGCGATCCGGTCATCGGGGGAGTAGCCGGCATGGAGACGTTTCTCGTTGGCGGGGCGGTTCGGGACCGGCTGCTGGGACTGCCGGCGGGCGACAGGGATTTCGTGGTGGTCGGGAGTACGCCGGAGGCGATGCTGGAGGCTGGCTTCAAGCCCGTCGGCCGCGACTTCCCCGTGTTCCTGCACCCCGACACCGGCGAGGAGCACGCGCTGGCACGCACCGAGCGCAAGTCGGCGCGCGGGCACCGCGGCTTCGTGGTGGATGCGCATCCATCGGTGACGCTGGAGGACGACCTGGGCCGCCGCGATTTCACCATCAACGCCATCGCCGAGCGCGACGACGGCAGCCTGACCGACCCGTACAACGGTGCGCACGACCTCCAGATCCGCGTGCTGCGCCACGTCAGCCCCGCCTTCGCCGAGGACCCGCTGCGCGTGCTGCGCGCGGCGCGGTTCATGGCGCGCTTCGCGGCGCTGGGATTCAGCGTGGCCGACGAGACCCAGGCGCTGATGCGCGACATGGTCGCCGGCGGCGAGCTCGCCGAGCTGGTACCCGAGCGCGTCTGGCAGGAGCTGGTGCGCGCGCTGCGGTCGCCCAAGCCATCGGCCTTCCTGCGCACCCTGCGCGACTGCGGCGCACTGGCCGTGGTCTTGCCCGAAGTCGATGCGCTCTACGGCGTGCCGCAGCGCGCGGAGTACCACCCCGAGATCGACACCGGCGTGCACATCGAGCTGGTGTGCGACATGGCCGCGCAGCTGGCGCCGGGCGATGACGAGGTCGGCTTCGCGGCGCTGGTGCACGACCTCGGCAAGGCGCTGACCCCGGCCGACGAGCTGCCCAGGCACATCCAGCACGAGCAGCGCGGCGTGGCCCCGGTGCGCGCGCTGTGCGAGCGGCTGCGGGTGCCGGCGGCGCATCGCGACCTCGGCGTGATCACCTGTCGCGAGCACCTCAACGTGCACCGCCTGGCCGAGCTGCGCGACCAGACCGTGCATGACCTGCTTGCGCGCTGCGACGGCTTCCGCAAGCCGGACCGCATCCGCCGCCTGGCCACCACCTGCGAGGCCGACAAGCGCGGCCGCGCGGGCCTCGCCGACCTGCCCTATCCGCAGGCGGGGGAACTGGTGCGCCTGCGCGACGCCGCCGCCGCGGTGACCGGCGCCAACATCGTCGACCAGGAACTTGAAGGCCCCGCCTTCGGTGCCGCGCTGCGCGAAGCGCGCATCGCGGCGATCGCCGCCGCGCGCACGCTGCGCAAGGGCGACGTCAGCCCCGGGCGCGGGACAGCAGGCGCGCCTCCAGCCTGAGCAGCAGGTCGCGCATCGGCGTCAGCCGCGTGGCCAGGCCGGCGATCACGCCCAGGGTGTTGGCCAGTGCGTCCCAGCGGTCGGGCATGCGGGTGCCGGTCAGCGCGCCCTGCCCGTGCTCCAGGCCGATGCCCAGCAGCACCAGGCCCAGGCCCGCTCCCAGCAGCGCCGGCCAGCGCGCAAACAGCTGCACCGCGCTTGCGGCCAGCGCGAAGTAGGCGATGAAGTGATGCAGCTTGTCGCTGCCCGGCGCGTCCGGCAGGTCGGGCGCGGGCATCAGCGAAAACACCACCACCACGGCGATCGCCAGGCACCACAGCGCGCACCATGCCCAAGGGTGGCGGAGCGCCTTGAGCGAGCGCCCCACGCGCGGCCGGTTCACAAACGGAAGCTCAGGTCGCCGGCCAGGAACGCGGCCTCGAACGGCACGCCGCGCTCGAAGCCCATGGCCTGGAAGCGCTCGCCCATCGCCGTGGGCAGGGTGAGCTGCTGCACCTGGCGGCGCAGTGCGTAGCGCGCGGTCTCGTTCGCGGCGGCTTCTTCCTGCGCCGCCAGCCGCTGCTCCAGGCCGTTGCCGATCAGGAACATGGCCTGGCTGCTGTAGCCGGCGAAGTCGAAGCCGGCGCCGGTACCGGCCTCGGCCAGCGCGGTGAAGTCCACCGATGCGGTGATGTCCTGCAGGCCCACGCGCGCGAACACATCGTCGACCACATGATGGCGATGGAAGGCGCGCAGGGTGCCGCGATCGCGGGTGGCCGCGTAGTACTCGCGGCGCGGATAGCCGTAGTCGATGAACAGCATCGCGCCGGCCTCCATCGGGCCCATCACCGCCTGGATCCAGTACGGCAGCTGCGGCAGCAGCTCGGAACGGTAGCCTTCGGGGAAGGCGCCCTCGTCGCGCTCGCGCTCGACGTGGCGCACGGCCGCGCCCATCAGCGCATCGGCGGGCACTTCGACGATGGCGAAGCCGCCGTCGGCGGCCACCGACACGCCCTCCTCCATGACCTCGCCGCCGCGGATCACGAAGCGCGGGGTGGGCAGCGCGTCGATCACCTCGTTGGCGAACAGCACGCCCTGCCAGGGCTGGTCGAAGGGCCGGTCGAGCCATTCCACGCGCGCGTTCAGCGCCTCGGGCAGCCGCGCGCGCAGCCGCTCGCGCTGGCGTTCGCGCAGGTCGGCGCTGGGTTCGAGGATGGCGTAGCGCGCCGGCAGCGCATCCAGCGTCGCCAGGTGCCTGAGCGCGCCCTCGGCGAAGGCGCCGCTGCCGCCGCCAATCTCGAGGAAGCTGCTGTCCGCGCCCAGCTGGCGCAGCGGCGGCGCAAGCGCTTCGACCACGCATTCGGCGAACAGGCTGCCGAGCTCCGGCGCGGTGACGAAATCGCCGGCGCGGCCGAACTTGGTGCTGCCGGCGCTGTAATAGCCCAGGCCCGGCGCATACAGCGCCAGCTCCATGAAGCGGGAGAACGGGATCGCGCCGCCGGCATCGGCGATCACGGCGTGGATGAGGCCGCGCAGGCGCTCGCTGTGCGCCTGCGCGTCGGGATCAAGCGGGGGAAGGGGCATTGGGGATTCCGGTGCGTAACGCGCGACAGGATACGGAAACGCGCGCCGCGGGACGTTATGGTGTCGTGTCATGAGTACGCAGCCAGCCATGCCGGGAGGCCATCCCGTTGCGCTTGTCACCGGCGCCGCGCGCCGCCTGGGCGCCGCCATCGCGCGCCGCCTGCACGCCGAGGGCTACGACCTGGTGCTGCATTACCGCGACTCCGCCGCCGCGGCCATTGCGCTGGCGGCAGAGCTTGAGTCCGCGCGCGCCGGCAGCGTGCTGCCGCTGCAGGCCGAGCTTGCCGAGTTCGACCGGCTGCCGGAGCTGGTGGCGCGCAGCGTGGGCCGCTTCGGCCGGCTGGATGCCCTGGTCAACAACGCCTCGGCGTTCGCCCCCGCCACCTTCGGCAGCATCCATCCCGCTCACTGGGACGCGATGATGGCGGTCAACGCACGCGCGCCGTTCTTCCTCGCCCAGGCGGCGGCGCCGCACCTGCGCGCGGCGGGCGGCGCAATCGTCAATATCTCCGACGTCTATGCGCGCGCGCCGCGCGCCGACCTCGCCGCCTACGTTGCCAGCAAGGGCGCGCTGGAAGCGGCGACCCGCGCGCTGGCCGTCGCGATGGCGCCGGAAGTGCGGGTGAATGCGGTGGCGCCCGGCGCGATCCTGTGGCCGGACGAAGGCATCGATCCCGAGCTGCAGGAGCGGCTCTTGGCGATGACCCCGCTGGGCCGCACCGGCACCCCGGAAGAGATCGCCGGCGCGGTGCTGTGGCTGCTGCGCGACGCCGGCTATACGACAGGCAGCGTGCTGGCAGTGGACGGCGGGCGCGGGCCGTAGCCGGACGAACGCGCGACACCGACTGGCATGCGCGTCCGTCGGGCCGGAGCCTGCAAGCGCAGACTCTTGCGACGTTGGCTTCAGCGCTTCGGCGCGAACGCCGTGGCGATGCCGGTGCCGCGGAACGCCTCCGGCACCTCATGCGAAATCGCATAGCGGTACAGCACCGCCGAGTAGATGCCGGTCAGCGCAGCCTGATACACGCCCAGCAGCAGCACGCCCACCAGGCACACCGCGCCGACCACCACCGCCAGCGCCATAGACGCCTGCGCGGCCAGCACCACCAGCAGCACCGAGACCAGCACCGCGCCGCCGCTCAGCAGGCCGAACGCGGCGCCGATGCCGACCTGGCCGACCGCGTTCTCGCCCCAGGTGCGCTTGAGCAGGGTGACGCTCTGCTTCAGCGCATCGATCGGGCCGACGTCGCGGCTGACCAGCACCGGCACCACCAGGAAAGTGGCCAGCGTCCAGGCGAGCCCCAGGCCGCTGCCGACCAGGCGCACGATGAAATTGTTGTCCTTCGCCTTCATCGACTGCAGCAGCACGCCGACGGTGGCGGCGATCGCGGCGTAGCCGAAGATCGCGCCCAGGCGCGAGCGCGCCGCGGCGAAGCCATCGGCCAGCGTCGGGTCGCCGCCGTCCAGGCGGATCATCGCCGCGCCCACCAGCGCGCAGTTGAAGAAGATCATCACGCTGTAGGTGCAGAAGTAGAAGGCGAAGCCAAGCAGGACGCCGCCAACGCTGAGGCCGCTGCTGAACAGGCGCAGGGCAAGCGTGGGCAGCGCGAAGCTCGCCAGCACCAGCAGCGTGGCCAGCCCGGACAGCACCGGAAACAGCATCAGCTCGCGATCCGAGCGCAGTACCGCCGCGCTTGCCTTCACCATTTCCCAGCTGCGCGAGAACTTCTCGAACATGGCCTCTCCCTCCGTCTGCGTGCTGCGCCCCGAAACCGCCGATTGGCCGCTTCGTCCAACGCATGTCCCCATGACGGCGCCAGCGCGCGGAGTGTGACCGACCGGGTACGTGCCGGGTCAGTACCGGCTGTCAGCAGCGATCACGCGGGAACATCGTTCTGCACCGGCAACGCGACCTCCTGCATCAGCACGCCGCGCTCGTCCGACCCTGCCCACAGCTCGGCCAGCGTGCGCCCGCTGCTCGGCTCGATCACCTCGGGCGCGATCTCCGCCAGCGGCCGCAGCACGAAGGCGTGGCGCAGCTCCCCGCGCGGCAGGCGCAGATTGCCCGGGCCGCTGCAGACCAGGTCATCGAACAGCACGACGTCGATGTCCAGCGTGCGGTCGCCGAAGCGCGGGCCGCTGCGGTCGCGGCCGTGGGCGTCTTCAAGCGCGTGCAGCCAGTCGTTCAAGGCATGCACATCGAGGTCGCTGTCGATGACGGCGGCGGCGTTGACGAAGTCCGCCCCCTCGAAACCCACCGCCGGCGTGCGGTAGGCGGCCGATGCGAGGATGTCGCCGAAGCGCGCGCGCAGCGCCGCGAAAGCGATCGCGACGTGGCGTTCGGGATCGACGTTGCTGCCGAGGCTGAGGCAGGCGATGGGCATGGGCCGCACTCCGTGGGGGCGCTCATGATCGCGCACCGGGCGGCCCGCGCGCGAGCGCCGGGCACACCCGGCGGCGCACGCGACACGGCTTTGCGATCGGGTCGGTTGCGTCCCTCAGTCGGCGGCGGCGACCGGCCCGTCCTCGCGGCGCAGGCGCACCTCTACCGGTGCATCGCTGTGCGCCTGGAACACGCGCAGCCCGAACTCGGGAAGGATCGCCAGCAGGTGGTCGAAGATGTCGCCCTGCACGCCCTCGTAGGCCGCCCAGGCGGTGTCGTTGGTGAAGCAGTAGACCTCCAGCGGCAGGCCGGCCTGGGTGGGATCGAGCTGGCGCACCAGCAGGGTCAGGTCCTGGTGGATGCCCGGGTGGCTGCGAAGGTACTGCAGCACATAGGCGCGGAAGGTGCCGAGGTTGGTGACGCGACGCCGGTTGACCGCCTCGCTGCCGCGCTCGCCCAGGGTGTGGTTCCACGCCTCCAGCTCGCTCGACTTGCCACCAAGATAGTCGTCGAGCAGGCGGAAGCGCCGCAGCCCGGCGATCTCGTCGGCGTCGAGGAAGCGCGTGCTGTGCTGGTCCAGGTAGATCGCGCGCTTGATGCGGCGGCCGCCAGCTTCGGTCATGCCGCGCCAGTTCTTGAACGAGTCCGAGATCAGCTTGCGCGTGGGCACCGTGGTGATGGTCTTGTCCCAGTTCTGCACGGTGACCGTGTGCAGGGCGATGTCGATCACGTCGCCGTCGGCGTTCTGGCTGGGCATCTCGATCCAGTCGCCGATGCGCACCCGGCCGTCGCCGCTGATCTGCAGGCTGGCCGCGAACGACAGGATGGTGTCCTGGAAGATCAGCATCAGCACCGCGCTCGCCGCGCCCAGGCCGGTCAGCACGTGCACCAGGTCCACGCCGGCCAGCAGCGCGACCGAGGCCAGCGCCGCCATCACCAAGGCGATGATCTTCGCGACCTGCAGGTAGCCCTTGATCGGCTTGTTGCGCGCGTCGGGGCGGCGCTCGTAAACCTCGTTGGCGCCGTCGAGCGCGTGGCCGAAGGCCAGCGCCACGGTAAAGATCACGAACACCCGGCACAGGCCGGTGATGAAAGCCACGAGCCCCGGCGACAGGTCCGGCACCAGCGCGATGCCGCTGCCGATCACCAGCGCCGGCACCACGTTGGCCAGGCGCGAGACCACGCGCATGCGGCTGATCGAGCCGTTTCCGGCGTGCCCGGCGAGTGCCGCGACGCGCATGAGCACCTGGCGCAGGCCGCGCAGCAGGATCCGCTTCGTCACCAGGTTGGCCAGCCACGCCACCAGCAGCAGCGCCGTCAGGACCAGCAGGGAATAGGCCCAGGGATACGGCGCCAGCGTCTCGCGCAGGGCTTCAAGTCGAAATTGCATGGAATCTCCAGAGTGGGCGGATCAGCCGGCCCGGCGGCGCTCGATGACCACGCCGACCGCGCGCGCACCGCGCACGGCGCCGGGCTTGCCGAGCTTCAATCGTAGCGAATCGACGTTGAACTCCTGCAACACGATCTCCGCGCAGCGCTCGGCCAGCGTCTCCACCAGGCCGAAATCCGACTGCGAGACGTACTCGACCAGGCGCTGGCTGACCGCCTTGTAGTTCAGGGTGTCGGCGATGTCGTCGGTGGCCGCGGGCACGCGGTTGTCGAAGCGCATCTCGAGATCGAACACCAGCGTCTGGCGAATGCGCCGCTCCCAGTCGTAGATGCCGATCAGGGCCTCGATCTCGAGGCCTTCGATGAAGACGTGGTCCATGGCGCGCGGTCCGGGCGGCGGGCCAGCTTAACGCGGTGGCGCGCTGGCCCCGGTTGCGTCGGGAGCGAACAGCGTCGCCGGCACCGAAGTGACCTCGGGCAGCGTGGCCATGTCCCAGCGCGCCGTGACGTGCACCGCGTCGGTCGCGCGCTGCCCGGCTTCCAGGCGCAGCGCGCCGGCGAAGGCGATCATCGCGCCGTTGTCTGTGCACAGTTCGGGCCGCGGGAAGCAGGCGCGGCCGCCGCGCTTCGCGGCCATCGCCTGCAGGCGCGCGCGCAGGCGCCGGTTGGCGCCGACGCCACCGGCCACCACCAGGGTGTCGCAACCGGCCGCGTCCAGCGCGCGCTCGCACTTGATGGCCAGGGTGTCGACCACTGCATCCTCGAAGGCGCGGGCGATGTCGGCACGGGTGGCGTCGGACTGGTCGCTCGCGCGCCAGGCCAGCATCACCTGGGTCTTCAGGCCGCTGAAGCTGAAATCCAGGCCCGGGCGATTGGTCATCGGCCGCGGGAACGCATACCGGCCGGGCGTGCCGGTTTCGGCCAGCGCCGCCAGCTGCGGCCCACCCGGATACGGCAGGCCCATGAGCTTGGCAGTCTTGTCGAAGGCCTCGCCGGCGGCGTCGTCCAGCGTCTCGCCGAGCAGGCGGTAGCGGCCGATGGCCTCCACCGCCACCAGCTGGGTGTGGCCGCCGGAGACCAGCAGGGCCACGAAGGGCGGCTGGGGCGGATCGGCCTCCATCAGCGGGGCCAGCAGGTGGCCTTCCATGTGGTGCACCGCCACGGCCGGCAGCTCCAGCGCCCAGGCCAGCGAGCGCGCCACCCCGGCGCCGACCAGCAGGGCGCCGACCAGGCCCGGACCGGCGGTGTAGGCCACCCCCTCGAGGTCGCCCACGCCCAGCCCGGCTTCGGCCAGGGTCTGGCGGACCAGGGGCAGCAGCTTGCGGACGTGGTCGCGGCTGGCCAGCTCGGGCACCACGCCGCCGTACTCGGCGTGCAGGGCGATCTGGCTGTAGACCGCGTGGGCGCGCAACCCGGCCGCGCCGGTGCGGCCGGTGTCGTACACGGCGACGCCGGTTTCATCGCAGCTGGTTTCGATTCCGAGGACGATCATGGGGTTCGGGCGGGTGGGTCTGTGGGGTGGGTCGGGGAGCGAATGGCGCGGGTTGGGTTCCACGGGGGGCGGTCGCCGCCATAGCGGCTCCTACAACATCCGCCGGCCCCGCAGGAGCAGCCCTGGCTGCGGCCCGGACCGGCACATTTGCGCCGCGTGGGAGACGGGGCTATCATACGCGGCTCGCCGGGGGGAAACCGGCGCACCCCGAACCCAGAGATTCCCAATGCCCAGCGTCAAAGTCCGCGAAAACGAGCCCTTCGAGTTTGCCCTCCGCCGCTTCAAGCGCACCTGCGAAAAGGCCGGCGTGCTGGCCGAGACCCGCAAGCGCGAGTACTACGAAAAGCCGACGCAGGAGCGCAAGCGCAAGGCCGCGGCCGCGGTGAAGCGCCAGGTCCGCCGCACCTCGCGCGACGTCACCAAGCGCCAGCGCATGTACTGATCCGGCCTGCCGGCGCGTCCTGCGCCGCGGTCGTGATCCATCCCTGAAGCCGGCACGCGCAAGCGTCGCCGGCTTCTTGTGTTGATGCAAACGGAGAACCAACGATGAGCCTCAAGCAGCGCCTCACCGAAGACATGAAGGCCGCCATGAAAAGCGGCGACAAGGCCAGCCTGGGCGTGATCCGCCTGGTCAACGCCGCGATCAAGCAGCGCGAGGTCGACGAACGCGTCGAGCTCGACGACGCCCAGGTGCTGGCCGCCATGGAAAAGATGGTCAAGCAGCGCAAGGACTCGGTCAGCCAGTTCGAGGCCGCGGACCGCGAGGACCTCGCCGCCATCGAGCGCGCCGAGATCGAGGTCATCCAGCGCTACCTGCCCGAGAAGATGGGCGAAGCCGAAGTCCAGGCCGCCATCGACGCCGCCATCGCCGAGACCGGCGCCAGCGGCCCGGCCGACATGGGCAAGCTGATGGGCGTGCTGAAGCCGAAGCTTGCCGGCCAGGCCGACATGGGCCAGGTGTCGGCGCTGGTCAAGAAGTCCCTCGCCGGCTGATTCGTAGACCTCTTGCAGGACCTGCCACTGGCCCCTAGTGGCGCAGCTGCCCCTAGTGGCGCAGCTACTCGGCTCTTGTGGGGGGCCTCCACCAGGCTCTTGTGGGAGCGGCTACAGCCGCGATCGGGCTTGCGGGATACCGGATCGCGGCTATAGCCGCTCCCACAGAACCATTTGAATGCACCGCCACGGCACGTGCACAGCACCGGCCGCATCCTGCGCGCCATGGCTGAACTCATCACCGGGCGCCTGAAAGCAGGCTTCGAACGCCTGCAGCAGTCGCTCCCGTATGCGATCGCGCAGCGCTTCGTCGAAGTCGACATCCTGACCCATGCCGCCTCGCTGACCTTCTTCGCGCTGCTGTCGCTGGCGCCGCTGCTGGTGCTGCTGCTGTGGCTGACGGCCTCGCTCTACCCCGCCGCCCAGGACGCGCTTCTGGAACAGGTGCAGGTGATCGCCGGGACGGGCGCGGGCGAAGTCGCCAACACCGTGCTGCGGAATGCCCGCGCCGAGCCGGACATCGGCTCGCTGGCGGGGCTGTGGAGCACCGGGCTGCTGTTCTTCGGCGCCACCGCCGTGTTCGCGCGCCTGCAGGGCACGCTCAACCTGGTGTTCCACACCTCCGGCGACAAGGTCCGCGGCGGGCTGCGGGCCTGGCTGCGCAAGCGCGTGTTCTCCTTCGGCGTGGTGCTGGCGCTGGGCTTCCTGCTGCTGGTCTCGGCGGCGCTGACCACGGCACTCGAGGTGATGTTCGGCGGCTCGCCGACGCTGCCGGTGCTCGGCAACCTGGCGGCGCTGGTGCTGTATGCGCTGGCGTTCGCGCTGATGTACCACTACCTGCCCGACCGCCGCGTGCGATGGCGCCAGGCGCTGCTGGGCGGCCTGCTGACCGCGCTGCTGTTCGTGCTCGGCCGCTGGGCCATCGGCCTGTACATCGCCGAGGCCGCCCCCGGCAGCGCCTATGGTTCGATGGGCACCCTGGTGGTGCTGCTGGTGTGGCTGTACTACGCGGCGGTGGTGTTTTTCGTGGGCGCGATGATCACCGCCGTGATCGATGAGCGCTGGCGGCTCAGCGACGTGCGCCAGCGGCTTGAAGCGCGCGCGGCGCGGCGGGGATTGGCCTCGGATGCCGGTGACCGGGGCGACGCGTCGTCCTCCCGATTGCAGGAGCCGAAATAGCGGCTACCGCGTTGTGGAGCCGCTATCGGGGCAGACGCGGGCTGGGCGCGGCAGCAGGCGGCTACGTGTGCGTGTGCATGCGATCATGGCGGCAGCCATGGCACGCCTTTCCGACGCGTTTATCGACGACCTTCTCGCCCGCACGGATATCGTCGAGGTGATCGCCGCGCGCGTGCCGCTGAAACGCCAGGGCCGCGAGTATTCGGCGCGCTGCCCGTTCCACGACGAGCGCTCGCCCTCGTTCACGGTGTCGCCGAACAAGCAGTTCTACCACTGCTTCGGCTGCGGGGCGCACGGCACCGCGATTTCGTTCCTGATGAACTTCGACCGGCTCGAGTTCCTTGACGCGATCGACGAGCTGGCCAAGCGCGCCGGCATCGAAGTCCCGCGCGAAACGCGCCAGGTCAACGAAAACCCGGACACCCGCGACATGTACACGGTGCTCGAGGAAGCGGCCCGCTTCTATCGCGGCGCCCTGATGTCCGGGAGCGAGGCCCAGGACTATCTCGACGCCCGCGGCGTGGACGCGGCCATCCGCGAGCAGTTCGGCATCGGCTATGCGCCGGGCGGCTTCTCCGCGCTCAAGGACGCGCTCGGCACCGACCCGCGCCGGGTGTCGCTGCTCGAGCGCACTGGCATGCTGTCGAAGAACGACCGCGGCCACGTCTACGACAAGTTCCGCGAGCGGGTGATGTTCCCGATCCACGACCGCCGCGGCCGCGCGATCGCCTTTGGCGGCCGCGTGCTGAAGGCCGAGGATTCGCCCAAATACCTCAACTCGCCCGAGACGCCGCTGTTCCACAAGGGCCGCGAACTCTACGGCCTGTGGCAGGTGCGCCAGGCCAACCAGAAGATCGAGCGCCTGGTCGTGGTCGAGGGCTATATGGACGTGGTGGCGCTGTTCCAGCACGGCATCACCCAGGCGGTGGCCACCTTGGGTACCGCGACCACGCCCGACCACGCCGAGCTGCTGTTCCGCAACGCGCCCGACGTCTATTTCTGCTTCGACGGCGACGCCGCCGGGCGGCGCGCGGCGGTCCGTGCGATGGAGTCGGTGCTGCCGCGGATGAAAGACGGTCGCCAGGCCTTCTTCCTGTTCCTGCCCGACGGCGAGGATCCCGACACCATCGTGCGCAACGAAGGCGCCGCCGGCTTCGACGCGCGCCTGGCCCAGGCCACGCCGCTGTCGCAGTTCCTGTTCGACAGCCTGGCCGAAGACGGCATCAACCTGGCGACGCTGGACGGCAAGGCGCGGCTGGCCGAGCGCGCCAAGCCGATGCTGGCGCAGCTGCCGGACGGCGCCTTCGCCGACCTGATGCAGCAGCGGCTCACCGAGCTCACCGGCGTGGGCGCGCGCGCGGCTGCATCGAACGTGCATGTCCCGGCCGCACGCGCCCGCCGCGCCCCTGCCGGCAATACGCCACGGCGGAGCATGGTCCGCGGCGCGATCACCCTGCTGCTGCAGCGCCCCCAGCTGGCGCTGGAGCTGCAGCCACCGTATCGCTTCGTGGCCCTGCGCCAGCCGGGCATCGAACTGCTGACCGAGCTGGTGGCCATCGTCAGCGCACGCCCGGACATCGGCACCGGCACCCTGCTCGGCCACTTCGAAGGCCGCGAGGAGGCCGGCGCGCTGCAGAAGCTGGCCAGCCTGGACCTGCCCGGCGACGAAGCCGGCTGGCGCCTGGAGTTCCTCGACGCCATCGCCCAGCTCGACCGCCAGACCCTGAGCCAGCGCGTTGACGAACTGCTCGCCAAGCAGCGCGAGGAGGGCCTGGACGCGGCCGACAAGGCCGAACTGCGCGAACTGCTGCAGGCCCGGAGCGTCTGAATCCCGGCAGCCCCGCCTGCACGGGCCCAGGCCCGGCCCTTGGCCTGCCGGTGGCCTCCACGCCACCCCGCAACCGCGATCGCCGCTATAGCGGCTCCCACAAAAGCACAGCCGACTTTTTGTGCCCCCTTCACCTGCTGGAGCGGCCACAGCCCCGATCCCCGATTCCCCACCTGTGGGAGCAACTGTCTTTGATTAGTCCAAGGCTGGCTGCCAGGATTTGCCGTCCCTGAGCATGGCGTTGAGCTGTCCCAGGAAGGCGCGCATGCAGGCAACCAAGGCCACCTTGGCGCATTTCC
>NZ_JBCLUZ010000041.1:0-24498 GCF_039548395.1 Luteimonas changyuni | reverse complement strand
CGGGCCCGGACCTTTTGGGCGGTGGTGGACGGGGGCAGCGTCGACGCAGATGTCGCAACCGGGCGGTCGTCACCGGATGACGCAGATGT
Source organism: Luteimonas changyuni (assembly GCF_039548395.1). Classification (NCBI taxonomy): domain Bacteria; kingdom Pseudomonadati; phylum Pseudomonadota; class Gammaproteobacteria; order Lysobacterales; family Lysobacteraceae; genus Luteimonas; species Luteimonas changyuni. The sequence goes on along the minus strand of NZ_JBCLUZ010000041.1, from coordinate 24,409 downwards.
CGCAACCGGGCAGTCCTCACCGGATCAAGCGGCACGGCCACGCCACGTCAAACCCGGCCACGATCGAGCGCGCGCCCGCTCTTGATCTTCGACCCGAAGCAGGAAAACTCCACGGCCCGTCCCGTGCACAGGGGGTGTGCGGAGAGCCGGCCATGGATGGCCGGCGCCCGGCCGCTGGGAGCAGGACGCGGAGACGGCCGGCGCAGCACACCCCCTGTGCGCGGGACGGGCAGCGCGGACCACAACGGAGAAATGCACGGGACGGGCGGCGCGGACCACAACGGAGAAATGCACGGGACGGGCGGCGCGGACCACAACGGAGAAATGCGCGGGACGGGCAGCGCGGACCACAACGGAGAAATGCACTGGACCGGCGGCGCGGACCACAACGGAGGAATGCAGGGGACGGACAGCGCGGGCTACAACGGAGAAATGCGCGGGACGTGCAGCGCGGACCCTAGTGGAGAAGCTCCCGGCCCCAGCTGTCACGTCAGCATCCCGGAGCCTCGACAAGAGACAGCCACGCTGCCGGGCCGTCCATACACCTCCCCGAGGCGGGAGAAGCGCCACAAAAAAGGCCGGAGCGGTCTCCCGTCCAGCCTTTCTGCGTGGATATCACTGCGGCGAGTGACAAGTCTGATTGGTGGAGCGGAGGGGGATCGAACCCCTGACCTTCGCGATGCGAACGCGACGCTCTCCCAGCTGAGCTACCGCCCCATCAGGCGGACCATTCTACGCGTGCGCATCCCCGGTCGGCAATTCCCGCGCGTCAGCGGCGAGCAGCGGCGCGAGCACCGGTTCCAGCTGGGCGCGTCGCCACCCGCCCAGCGTGGCCCAGTCCTGGTCATCCAGGAGCGCTTCAAGTCGGCGGCGGGACGCCAGCACGCCGTCGGGCAGGCCGAGTTCGGCGCTGCGGGAGGCCACGGCGTCCTGCAGGCGGCGCACCGCGCGCTTGTCGCGCTCTTCGGTGCGGATGGGCGGCGCGTCGGCCTCGTCGGCCAAGGGCGTCACCAGCGCGGTCCAGACCTCGGCCAGGAGCTTGCGCGGAGCCTTGGGGTGGCGGTCGAACAGCGCCTTCAGCGCCGCCTGGTCGGTCGGCTCGCTGCGCGCGATGGCCGCGGCCAGGTCGTTGTCGAGGACCCAGCTGCGCGGCCGGTCGTGTTCGCGCGCCCAGGCGTCGCGCCAGCGCAGCAGGCGCAGCAGGCGGTGCTGGCCGGCCTGGTTGAAGTACTGGGCGGCGCGGATCGGCAGGTGCGGCCAGCGCTCGAGGCTCTCGTCGCGGGCGTTGGCGACCATGCGCTCGCAGTCCTCGCGCAGCCAGGCCTCGCGGCCAAGGGCTTCAAGCCGGGCCTGCAGGTGGTCGTGGAGCTCGAACAGATGGCGCACGTCGTCGGCGGCATAGGCGAGCTGGGCGTCCGACAGCGGCCGGCGCGTCCAGTCGGAGCGGGTCTCCCCCTTGCCCAGCGCCACGCCGCTGATGTCGGCCACGAGGCGCTGGTAGCCGGCGCCCGCGGCGATGCCGGCGATCGCCGCGGCCACCTGGGTGTCGAACAGGGATTCGGGCACTGCCTTGCAGGCGTGCAGGAACGCGATCAGGTCTTCGCTGGCGCTGTGCATCACCTTGGTGATGTCGGCATCCAGCAGGATGCCCCGCAGCGCATCGGCCATGCCGGGGGCCTGCATGTCGAGCAGCAGGATCTCGTCATGCACGGCCATCTGCGCCAGCGCCAGGTGTGGCCACCAGGTGCGTTCGCGGATGAACTCGGTGTCCAGGCCGATGCGGGACGGGCGGGTTTCGAAGCGGGCGAGCAGCGCGGCGGGGTCGCTGACCCAGGTGAAGTCGTGTTCCATCGGCGCCAGCCTACCGGCCGCCGTGCATCGGCGGCAATCGTCGGGCGGCGGGCCATCCGGCTGCGCGACGCGGCCTGCTTGCCGTAATCTGGCGGCCGTGACTACCCATCAGACGCTTTCCACGCACGCCGCCTGGTCGCGCCGGGCCGGTATCGCCGCCGCGCTTGCGATGCTGCTGGCCGCCGGCTGCGCGCGCGATGAGGCCGAGGCTCCCGATGCACCGCAGGCCACCGCCAGCCGCGGCGATGGCAGCGTCATCATCAGCGGCGATGACCGCCTGGCCGGGAGCCTGACCTGGCGTGCGCCGCGGGTGGACCTGGGCGACGACGAAGCGGCGCTGCCCGACGCCCTGGAGCGCGCGGACCAGGCGCTGGAGGCCGGCAACCTGGCTGCGGGTCCCGATTCCGCGATCCCCCTGTACCAGGCGGTGCTTGCACGCGACTCCGACAGTGCTGAAGCCGCCGCTGGCCTGGAGCGCGCGCTGCAGGGCCTGCTGGCGCAGGGCGCCGCCGCCCTGGACGCCGCCGGCGATGACGACGACGCGCTGCGCCGTGCACGCGAGGTCGCGGCGGTGGCACGCAGCCTGCGGCCGGCCGACGAGCAGGTGCGCGAGTATCTGGCCGGAGTGGATCGTGCCGAACAGCTGGCCGAGATCAACCGCGCCGCCGGGGAAGCGCTCCGCGCCGGACGCCTGGGCGAGTCGGGCGGCGGTGCCCTGGCCCTGGTGCGCCAGGCGCTGGCGCTGGATAAAGCCCAGCCGCGTGCGCTGCAGGTCCGCGCGGCGGTGGAAAGCGCCCTGATCCGGCGCGCCGAGGAGGCCGCGTCCAAGGGCGACTTCGAAGATGCGGACACCTGGCTCGGCCACGCCGGCGCGGTGCGCGAAGACGCCGCCACGGTGGCCGATGCCCGCAGCCGCATCGGCATCGAGCGCCGGGCCTGGATCCTGCGCCTGCGCGACGAGGGCATCGCGGCGCTGCCGCAGGCCGACGGCATCGAGCGCGCGCGCGCCTTGCTGGCGCGCATGCTGGTGCTGGCCGAACCCGGCAACGCCGCCGTCGCCGAGCTTCGCGAACGCATCGACCTGGCCGTGCATTACGGCAACTACCGCCCCGGGCAGCGCTTCACCGATGCCGCCGCCGGCGGGCGCGGGCCGCAGATGGTCGTGGTGCCGCATGGCGGCTTCAGCATGGGTGCGGCGGACGACGACGGCGACGCCGACGACAACGAGCGGCCGCGGCGCTACCTCCGCTTCGATCGCGGCTTCGCGCTCTCGCTCAACGAGGTCAGCGTCGGCGAGTTCCGCCGCTTCGTCGACGCCACCGGCTACCGCACGCGCGCCGAGCGCCGCGGCTTCTCGATGGCCTACGACGAGCGCAGCGGCAACTTCGTGCGCCGCAGCGGCGTGGACTGGCGTTCGGACTTCGCGGGCTCCCCGGCCGCGGCCAACCTGCCGGTCGTGCACGTCGGCGCGCGCGACGCCCAGGCCTATGTCGACTGGCTGGCCGAAGTCAGCGGCCAGCGCTACCGGCTGCCAAGCGAAGCCGAATTCGAATACGCCCTGCGCGCCGGCGGTGAGGGGCGCTACCCCTGGGGTGACGACGCCCCGCCCGCGCGCGCGGGCAACCTGACCGGCAGCAAGGACAAGTCGCCCGGCGGCCGTGGCTGGAGCAATGCCTTCAAGGACTATGGCGACGACCATTGGGGACCGGCGCCGGTGGGCACGTTCACGCCAAACACATTCGGTGTGCACGATCTTGAGGGCAATGTCAGCGAATGGGTCGCCGACTGCTGGCACGACAGCTACCGTCGCGCACCGGTGTCCGGCACCGCCTGGGTCAACCCGGGCTGCCGCATGCAGGTGGTGCGCGGTGGCGCCTGGGCCAGCTCGCCAACGCAGACGCGCAGCTCCTGGCGCGCGCCATCGCCGGTCGACAACACCAACGCGCGCGTCGGCTTCCGGGTTGCACGCGACATCTGAAAACAAGGCAGGGGCGACACATGCGACAGAATCCTCTCGGGCGTCGGCAACAGCAGCAGGCGGCGCGGCCGCGGGGGCGCGGCTTCAACCCCAGGATCCTGATCCTCGTTGCCTTCATCGGCTACGGCGCGTACTACTACTTCTCCAACCAGACCCTTGATCCGGTGACCGGCGAGAAGGTGCTGATCGACCGCTCGCTGTCGGTCGAGGACGAAAAGGCGCTGGGCCTGCAGGCCTTCGAGGAGATCCTGTCGCAGGAGCGGCCGGTCGATCCCGCCACCCCGATCGCCCGCGAGGTGCAGGAGATCGCGCGCCGGCTGATCGCCAAGGTGCCCGAGATCGAGGCCGCGCTCGCGGCGGAGAACGGCCAGCAGCCGACCGGCTTCTCGTCGACCTTCGAATGGGATGTCCAGGTCATCCAGTCCGAGCAGGCCAACGCCTTCTGCCTGCCCGGCGGCAAGATGGCCGTCTACACCGGCCTGGTGCCGGTGGCGCAGAACGAGGACGCGATGGCGGTGGTGATGGGCCACGAGATCGCCCACGCGCTGCTGCGCCACGGTGCCCAGCGCATGGCGCAGCAGAAGCTGTCGCAGGTCGGGCAGATGGCCGGCGCGATGAGCGGCATGGACCCGCAGCAGCAGCAGATGGTGATGGCGGCGATGGGCTATGGCTACCTGCTGCCCTATGCGCGCAAGCACGAGACCGAGGCCGACTACGTGGGCCTGATGCTGGCCGCGGCCGCCTGCTACGACCCGCAGGAATCGGTGCCGCTGTGGGAGCGCATGAGCGCGGCCAGCGGCGGCCAGGCGCCGCCCGAATTCCAGTCGACGCATCCCAACCCGGGCACGCGCATCGAGAACCTGCAGTCGCTGATGCCCAAGGCCATGGAATACCGGCAGCGCTTCTGCGCCGACGCGGCGCCTGCACCTCGTAGCTGATGATCCAAGGGGGGCTTTTGTAGGAGCAGCTATAGCTGCGATCTGGAGATCCCGGTCGCAGCTATAGCTGCTCCTACGGGGGGATTCCCGAAAGGTTTCCCCGGGTATTCTCCGGGGCGGGAGAGTTACTTGCGCTTGGCGCCGCTGGCCGACTCGGTCGGTTTTCCGGCCGGCTTGGCGCCGGCGGCCATGTTGCGCTGGAATTCCTGCCACATGGCCATGTTGCGTTCGGTGATGCCGCTCATCATCGACCACGGGCTCTGGCCGAGCATGCCGCCCATCTGCTGGCGGAACTGCTCCTGCTGCTCGAGGAAGGTCTGCATCGAGCGCTCAAGGTAGGAGCCCATGAAGCCCTGCAGTGAATCGCCATAGAAGCGGATGATCTGGCTCAGGAGTTCAGTCGACAGGATCGGCTGGCCGTCCTGCTCCTGCTCGGAAATGATCTGCAACAGCACCTGGCGGGTAAGGTCGTCGCCGCTCTTGGCGTCGCGGACCTCGAAATCCTCGCCGTCGACGATCAGCTGGCGTACGTCCTCGATGGTGATGTAGCTGGAGATCTCGGTGTCGTACAGGCGGCGATTGGGATACTTCTTGATGACGCGCATGGCCATGCTGCGGTGCTCGATTTCCCTGACTCACCGCAGCATGACGCAGTGCAACAGCGCTTGCAACCGGCCTGCATGAGGCTTCGCGCAGGCTACCAGCCCATGTATTGGCCACCGTTGGCGGCGAGATTGGCGCCGGTGATCCAGGCCGCTTCATCGGGCAGGAAAAAGGCCACCGCATAGGCGATTTCGTCCGGCATGCCCAGGCGGCCGGTCGGGATCTGGGCGACGATCTTCTCGCGCACCGCCTCGGGCACCGCCATCACCATGTCGGTGCCGATGTAGCCGGGTGAGACGGTATTGACGGTGATTCCCAGCTTCGCGTTTTCCTGCGCCAGCGAGATGGTGAAGCCGTGCATGCCGGCCTTGGCGGCGGCGTAGTTGGCCTGCCCGTACTGGCCCTTCTGGCCGTTGATCGAGCTGATCTGCACGATGCGGCCCCACTTGCGCTCGCGCATGCCTTCGATCACCGGGCGGGTGACGTTGTAGCAGGCGTTGAGGTTGGTGGTGATGACGTCGGTCCACTGCTCGGGCGCCATCTTGTGGAAGGTGGAGTCGCGGGTGATGCCGGCGTTGTTGACCAGAATCTCGATGGGGCCGAGTGCCTCTTCGACCCTGCGCACCATGGCTTCGGCCTCATCGGCCGAAGACACGTCGCCCTTGACCAGGGTGAAGTCGAAGCCCTCCGCCTGCATCGCCTTCTCCCAGGCGCGCGCCTTCTCCTCGCTGCGGTAATTGGTCGCGACCCTGTGCCCGGCCTTGGCCAGGCGCTTGCAGATGGCAGTGCCGATGCCGCCGGTTCCCCCGGTAACCAACGCAACCCGTGACGTCATGTCATCGCTCCCGATGCCAGGCGCGGCGCGCCCGCTGCGTTCGATTCTATGCGCGCGGCATTGCAGTGGCATTGTGCAGTGCGGGGGCGGGCTGCGGCCCGCGCGGGATGCGCGCCGGATCGAAGGCGCCCACCGCCGCCAGGAGCGTGACCCCGAGTCCGGCCCGCGCCGGCAGCATGCGCGGGTCCTGGCCGAGCACGCGCCACGCGCTGCGCAGCGCGGGCAGCGGGTCGGCGTCGTCCACCGGCAGCGATGCACGCGACTTCGACAGCTTGCGGCCGTCCACGTCGAGCACCAGGGGCAGGTGCAGGTAGCGCGGTCGTGGCAGGCCAAGGGCACGTTGCAGGAGCAGCTGGCGCGGCGTCGAGTCGAGCAGGTCGGCCCCGCGCACCACGTCGGTGATCTCCTGCGCGGCATCGTCCACGACCACGGCGAGCTGGTAGGCCCACCAGCCGTCGGCGCGGCGCAGCACGAAGTCGCCGGCCTCGCGAGCCACGTCCTGTGCCACGTGGCCGTGGACCGCGTCGTCGAAGGCCGCGTGGCTGCCATCCGGCACCCGCAGGCGCATGGCCGGGTCCGGCCGGCGCGCGCCGGCGCGACAGGCGCGATGGATGCCGCCGGACCGGGCGACGTCGCTGCGGCTGCAGTGGCACTCGAAGGCCAGGCCCTGGCCGAGCAGACGGTCGAGGGCGGCGGCGTACAACCCGCTGCGTTCGGACTGGCGGACCACCGCGCCGTCATGCTCGAGGCCAAAGGCCGCCAGCGTGCGCAGCTGCGCCCGGGCGGCGCCCGGCAGCTCGCGGCCCTGGTCCACGTCTTCGATCCGGATCCACCACTCGCCGCCGGCGTGGCGCGCGGCCAGCCAGCTGCCGAAGGCGGCCAGCAGCGAGCCGAAGTGCAGGGGGCCGGTGGGCGAGGGCGCGAACCGGCCGCGCATCGGGGACGGGGTGGCGGGCGGCGGCTGCAACGTGTCGGGAGGGGGCGGTCTGTTGGTCATGGCGGGCTCTGCGCCGTCATCTTGAATTCAATGGCGGCCGGTCACACTTCATGGCATTGCACCACGAACCCTGCAGGAACCGTTCCCATGCTCAAGCGCGTCGTCCTTTTCCTCGCCACCAACCTGGCGGTGCTGGCCCTGCTCAGCATCATCATGTCGGTGTTCCGCATCGACCCGCAGTCGATGGGCGGCCTGCTGGTCGTGGCTGCGCTGTTCGGCTTCGGCGGCTCGCTGATCTCGCTGCTGTCCTCGAAGTGGGTGGCCAAGCGCGCCGCCGGCCTGCACGTCATCGCCCAGCCGAAGAGCGACGTCGAGCGCTGGCTGGTCGATACCGTCGCCCGCCAGGCCCAGGCCGCCGGCATCGGCATGCCCGAGGTCGCGATCTACGACGCGCCCGAGATCAACGCCTTCGCCACCGGCGCCAACCGCAACAACGCCCTGGTCGCCGTGTCCACCGGCCTGCTGCGCTCGATGGACCAGGACGAGGCCGAGGCGGTGCTGGCGCACGAGGTCAGCCACGTCGCCAACGGCGACATGGTCACCATGGCCCTGCTGCAGGGCGTGCTCAACACCTTCGTGATCGTGCTCGCGCGCCTGGTCGGCCGGGTGATCGACGGCTATCTCAGCGGTGGCCGCGACAATGGCGGTGGCGGGCTGGCGTACTTCGCCATCGTGTTCGTGCTCGACATGGTGTTCGGCCTGTTCGCGAGCATGATCGCGATGTGGTTCTCGCGCCATCGCGAGTTCCGCGCCGATGCCGGCGGCGCCGCGCTGGCGGGGCGGGAAAAGATGATCGCCGCGCTGAAGCGGCTCTCGCTCAACCAGGGCCAGAACACCCTGCCCAAGCAGGTCGCGGCCTTCGGCATCAGCGGTGCGATGGGCCACGGCCTGCGCCGGCTGATGCTCAGCCACCCGCCGCTGGAAGAGCGCATCCGCGCGCTCGAGGCCGGCAGCGTCGACGGCGAGGCCGCCCTGCGCCAGGGCCTCCTGGCCTGAGGGCACCGGTGGCACCGCGCGTGCGGTGCCAGCCCGGGCCTTACTCGAAGTCGTAGCCCATGTCCGGACCGGCCGGAGCCAGGAAGTTGCCGGAGACATAGTCCACGCCGGTGCCGAACAGCACCGACATCGTGGCCGCGTCGCCGACGAAGTCGGCCATGGTCTGGATGCCGAGTTCGCGCGCCTTGGCAGCGATCTCGCGCACCCGCGCCTGGTTGTCGGCGTTGGCCGGAAGCTCTTCGATGAAGCCGGGGTCGATCTTGAGCATGTTCGGCTTCAGATGCGCGAGCAGCTGGAACGAATCCAGCCCGGCGCCGAAGTTCTCCAGCGCGATGCGGCAGTCCAGGCGCGCCGCCGCGGCCGCGAATTCCTGTGCGGCCTTGAGGTGGGTGAACACCTTCGCCTCGGCGAGCTCGACCACCAGATACTCGCCCGGAACGCCGTGCGCAAGCAGCTGCTCGCCGATGTGGCGCGGCAGGCTGTCGTCGGCCAGCGAGGCCTGGCTGACCTTGACCAGCAGGGTGGTGGGCTTGTTGGCACGGATGCGCTCGCCGATCACCGCGATCGCGCGGCCGACCACGTAGCGGTCGATCTCCCAGAGCAGGCCGTGCTCCTCCGCGATCTGCAGGAAACTCAGCGGCTTGATCAGCTCGCCGTCGGCGCTCTTCAGGCGCAGAAAGGCCTCGTACACGGGGCCGGTGTCGCCCTGCAGGCTGATCACCGGCTGGTAGTGCAGAACGAAGCCCTCGTGGTCGAGCGCGTCGCGCAGGCGCGAGACCCAGGCCTGGATGTGCTCCTCCTCGGCGCGATCCACCGCGCTCGGGTCGAAGAGCTCGAAGCGGTTGCCGCCGGTGGCGCTGGCCGAGGCCATGGCCGCGGTGGCCTTGGCGAGGACCTGGCTGACGCTGGCGATCTTCTCGCCGATCTGGACCGCGCCGATGCTGCCGGTGATCACGCTCGAGCGCGAACCGATCTCGAACAGGTCGGCGGAGAACGCCGCCAGCACGCGGCGCGCCACGGCTTCGGTGCCGTCATGGTCGCTGTTGCGCACCAGCAGGGCCAGGGTGTGTTCGCCGAAGCGGGCGGTCACCGCGTCCAGGCCTTCGGCCGCGCCAACCAGGCGGGACGCGGCTGCAGCCAGCAGGTCGTCGGCCGAGTCGAGGCCGATATCGGCCAGCAGGTGCTGGTAGTGGTCGGGCTCGATCAGCAGCAGGCCGTGCCGCGCACGGCCCTGCGCGGCGGCGTCCACCGCGTTCTCGAGCGCGAGCAGGAAGGTGGCGCGGTTGTACAGGCCGGTGGCCTGGTCGCGCTGGCGCAGCTCTTCGATCTCCTGCGCCAGCTCCGGATCAAGCTCCTGGCGGCGGATCACCACCTGTATGCAGGGCTCGTCCTCGTACTGGGCCTGGGTGAACTCCATGGCCGCCGGGAACGCATTGCCGTCGATGTCCCGCGCCTGGAGTTCGTGGCGCGGCGGCGGTGCCTCGCCCTGGGCCAGTCCCTTCAGCAGCTGGCGGAAGGCTTCGACGTCCTGCGGCGCGACCATGTCCAGCAGCGACATGCCTTCGATGTCCTCGAACTCCGGGTAGCCGAACATCTCCAGGTAGGCCTGGTTGGCGCGGATGTGCATGCCCTCGTGGACGTAGGCGATGGGATCGCGGGAGGAATCGATCAGCGCATCGCAGCGGCGCTCGGTCTCGCGCAGGCGGGCCTCCAGGCGGCGCTGGGTGCGGCGCGCCTCGAGGTCGGCCCAGGCGTCGCGGAGCACGGCCAGCAGCAGCGATGGCGGTTCGCGCAGCGCCAGCGCGCGCGCGCCGTCGCTCTTGGCCTGGATATAGCTCTCCCTGTCGATCACATCGGCCAGGGCCACCACCGGGACGTCCTTGCCGGTGGCTGCCACCTGTCGCACGACCTCGGCCAGCGGCAGCATGTTCGAATCCTGCTGCGCGACCACCAGGTCCAGCGCCTGTGCGCCGACCACGCTCGCGAACTCCTCCGCCGAGGACGGGCGCAGCGGGCGGACGGCGATGCCCGCGTTGCGCAGGGTGCTGACGATGGCTTCGGCCGATTCGGGACTGTCGTCGACGATCATCAGCCGCAGCGCGGTGTCCTGGCTTTTCGACATGGGGCTCTCCGTGGAAGGCGCGTTATGCCATGCGCCGGCTGGCGGCGTCCACGGCGGGGGCATGGCAACAGGGTGCAGGTCGCGTTTGCTGGCGACCGGGGTCACAGCGCGCGTTTGGACGCATCGCCGGCGACCTCGCGTACCAGGCGCGGGACCAGGTAGCCCGGCAGGCGGGCCACCAGGGCTGCGTGCAGGGCGAGGGCGCGGGCGTCGTCGACCTCGAAGTGGGCAGTGCCGGCGACGCGGTCCAGCTGGTGCAGGTAATAGGGAAGGACGCCGGCCTCGAAGCCGCGCTCGCAGAGTCCGGCCAGGGCGTCGACCGAGTCGTTGACCCCGGCCAGCAGCACGGCCTGGTTGAGCAGGCTGGCGCCGGCATCGCGCAGCGCGGACATGGCGGCATCGACCGTGGCGTCGAACTCGTTGCCGTGGTTGGCGTGGATCACCACCGCCACCGGCCAGGGCAGGCCGCGCAGCCAGGCCAGCAGCTCGTCGTCGATGCGCTCCGGCAGCACCACCGGCAGGCGGCTGTGGATGCGCAGGCGGCGGACGTGGGGCACGGCGCGCAGCAGGTCGGTGAGTTCGGCCAGCTTGCGGGTCGCCAGCGACAGCGGATCGCCGCCGGACAGGATCACTTCGGTGATGCCCGGATCGGCCGCGATCGCCGCCACGGCTTCGGCCCAGCCGCCGGCGGCCGCGGTTTCTTCGGCGTAGGGAAAGTGGCGGCGGAAGCAGTAGCGGCAGTTGATGGCGCAGCTGCCGGTGGCCACCAGCAGGGCGCGGCCGTTGTACTTGTGGATGACGCCGCGGGCGGTCTTCGCGGCGCCGTCGCCGACCGCGTCCAGGCCGAATCCGGGCACGCTGCGCAGCTCGTCCACCCGCGGCAGCACCTGGCGCAGGAGGGGGTCGTCCGGGTCTCCATGGCGCATGCGGGCGACGAAGCCGCGCGGCACCCGCAGGGCGAAGGCGGCCATCGCCGCCTCCGGCACCGCCGCCGCTTCCGCATCCAGTCCCAGCAGGCCCAGCAGCTCGCGCGGGTCGCGCACCGAGGCGCGCCACGCCTGCTGCCAGCCGGGTGGCTGCATGGAAAGGGGGGCTGCGGGTATCATTTCCCGCATAGTCTAGCCGCTCGCGCGGCCGACCCCGCCGAACACTTCGCAGGAGCACGCATGGCCAGCCATGGCATGAACGACGTCAAGAACGGAATGAAGATCCTCGTCCACGGGGAACCCGCGATCATCACCGACACCGAGTACGTCAAGCCGGGCAAGGGCCAGGCCTTCACGCGCGTGAAGTACCGCCTGATCAAGTCGGGCCGGGTGCAGGAAGTGACCATGAAGGCGACCGACTCGATGGACGCGGCCGACGTCGTCGACACCGACATGCGCTATCTGTATTCCGACGGCGAGTACTGGCACTTCATGGACCCGGAGAACTTCGAGCAGGTGCAGGCCGACAAGGCCGGCATGGGCGGCGCCGAGAAGTGGCTCAAGGGTGAGGAAGACTGCATCGTCACCCTGTGGAACGGCACTCCGATCCAGGTCACGCCGCCGAACTTCGTCGAACTCAGGATCAGCGAAACCGATCCCGGCGTGCGCGGCGACACCTCGGGCGGCGGCGGCAAGCCGGCGACGCTCGAGACCGGCGCGGTGGTGCGCGTGCCGCTGTTCGTGAGCCAGGAGGAAATGATCAAGGTCGACACGCGGTCTGGCGAATACGTCAGCCGGGTCAAGTAATGGCGGAGCAGGCGGTGGCGCCGGAAGCCTGCGACCTGCTGGTCGAGGCCGGGCACGTTGTCCCGGTGGAGCCGCACGGCGTGGTCCTCGAGGACCATGCCGTGGCCATTCGCGGCGGGGAAATCGTGGCGATCCTTCCGCGGGCCGAGGCGCGCGCGCGCTTCGCGCCGACGGAGGTGGTGTCGCGTCCCGACGGGGTGCTGGTGCCGGGCTTCGTCAACGCCCACACCCACAACCCGATGACGCTGATGCGCGGCATCGCCGACGACCTGCCGCTGAAAGTCTGGCTGCAGCAGCACATCTGGCCGATCGAAGCCGCGGTGATGGCACCGGACTTCGTCGCCGACGGCATCACCCTGGCGATCGCCGAGATGCTGCGCGGCGGCACCACTTGCTGCAACGAGAACTACTTCTTCCCCGACGTGCAGGCCGCGGTCTACAAGCGCCACGGCTTCCGAGCACGCGTGGGCCTGCCGGTGATCGACTTCCCGACGGCCTGGGCCTCGGGTGACGACGAGTACTTCGACAAGGCCGGCGTGGTCCACGACCAGTGGCGCAATGATCCGCTGATCGCCATGGCCTTCGCGCCGCACGCGCCGTACACGGTCAACGACGCCAACTTCGAGCGCGTGCGCATGCTTGCCGACCAGCTCGACATCCCCGTGCACCTGCACCTGCACGAAACCGCGCAGGAGGTCGAGCAGTCGATCAAGGAACACGGCCAGCGCCCGCTCGCGCGCCTGGACCGCCTGGGCCTGGTCAACGACCGCCTGATCGCGGTGCACATGACCCAGCTGACCGAGGCCGAGATCCACCTCTGCGCCGAGCGCGGCGTGAGCGTGGTGCATTGCCCGGAGTCCAACCTCAAGCTCGCGTCCGGCTTCTGCCCGGCCTGCGCGCTGGAGCGCGCCGGGGTCAACCTCGCCATCGGCACCGACGGCTGCGCCAGCAACAACGACCTCGACATGGTCGGAGAGACCCGCACCGCAGCCCAGCTTGCCAAGGCGGTGGCGCAGGACGCCGCGGCGTTCGATGCCTTCACCGCGCTGCGCGCGGCGACCCTGGGCGGTGCGAAGGCGATGGGCTTCGACCATCTGGTCGGCTCGCTGGAGCCGGGCAAGCAGGCCGACATGGCCTGCTTCGACTTCAGCGACCTGGAGACCCAGCCGCTGCACCACGTGGTGTCGCAGCTGGTCTATGCCGCCGGACGCCACCAGGTCTCCGACGTCTGGATCGGTGGCGCCGCCAAGCTGCGCGAGCGCGAGCTGGTCGACATCGACACCACGGCCGTGGTCGCCAACGCCCGCCAGTGGCGTACGCGCATGGCCGGCATCCGCACCGGCGCCGGCTGAGCCGCGCCGGCGCGCACATCCCCGATCATCCAGAGCACGTCGCCATGACCGCCTCGCCCCAGGGCACGCAGAACTTCCGCCAGTCCGAACTCGACAAGTTCGCCGAGCTCGCCAACCGCTGGTGGGATCCCGAAGGCCCGCAGAAGCCGCTGCACGCGCTCAACCCGGTGCGCCTGGGCTATGTGGCCGCGCGCAGCCCGCTGGCCGGCGCCAGGGTGCTCGATGTCGGCTGCGGCGCAGGCCTGCTGAGCGAGGCCATGGCGCGCGATGGCGCCGACGTCACCGCGCTGGACCTCGCGCCGGACCTGATCAAGGTCGCGCGGCTGCACGCGCTGGAGTCCGGAGTGTCGGTCGACTACCGGGTACAGGCGGTCGAGGCGCTGGCCGACGAGGCCGCCGGCAGCTTCGATGCAGTGACCTGCATGGAGATGCTTGAACACGTCCCGGACCCGGGCGCGATCATCGAAGCCTGCGCGCGGCTGCTGAAGCCCGGCGGCCGGCTGTTCGTCTCCACCCTCAACCGCACGCCGGCGGCGTTCGCGCTGGCCATCGTCGGCGCCGAGTACGTGGCCCGCCTGCTGCCGCGCGGCACCCACCAGTACCGCGACTTCATCCGCCCTTCCGAGCTCGGTGCCTGGCTGCGCGCGGCGGGGCTGGAGCTCGAGGACGTCCGCGGCATCGCCTACGAACCCTGGGCCAACCGCGCGCGGCTGTCGTCGCGCACCGACGTCAACTACCTGGCCGTGGCGCGCAAGCCGGACGCGGCGTGAGCGGCATCGCCACCCGCACGCGCTTCCCGCGCTGCGTGCTGTTCGACCTTGACGGCACGCTGCTCGACAGCGCGCCGGACATGGCCGCGACCGTGAACCGCATGCGCGCGACGCGCGGTGCGCCACCGATGCCGCTGGCCGACCTGCGGCCGCACGTGTCCAAGGGCGCGCGCGCGATGAGCGCGGCGGCCTTTCCGGAACTTGCCGGCGAAGTGCCGCCTGAAATGATCAAGGAGTTCCTGGCCGTCTACGGCGAAGAACTCGGCCGCCACGGCGCGGCCTTCGACGGCATCGAAGCGATGCTGGCCGCGCTGGAGGCCGATGGCGCGCGCTGGGGCATCGTCACCAACAAGCCCGAGTACCTCGCGCGCGGCCTGATGCCGGCGCTGGGCTGGGACACGCGCAGCGGCGTGCTGATCGGCGGAGACACCCTGGCCGAGCGCAAGCCGCATCCGCTGCCGCTGCTGCACGCCGCCGAAGCGATGGGCTTCACGGTGGCCGACTGCGTCTACGTCGGCGACGACGAGCGCGACATCCTCGCCGCGCGCGCCGCGGGCATGCGTTCGCTGGTCGCGCTCTGGGGCTACCGCCTGCAGCACGACGATCCGCTCGCCTGGCAGGCCGACGCCATGGCGGACACGCCCGCGGACCTGCTTGATCCGGACTTCTGGCCGTGAGCATCGACGTCGACATCCGCGACGAGGCGGCGAGCTTCGTCGACAAGTGGCGCGCGCGCTGGCCGGAGTGGTCGGTGGCGATGGCCTTCGTGGCGAAGGACCGGCAGCCGCTGGCCGAAGCGTGGTTCACGTTGCTGCAGGAGCTCACCGACGCGGCCTGGGGTGGCGGCGACCCGACGCCGGGGCTGGCCAAGCTCGCCTGGTGGCAGGAAGAGCTGGGCGGCTGGGCGAAGGGTGCGCGACGCCATCCGCTGGGCGCGCTGCTGCAGCCACGGCCCGCGCCCTGGCTGCAGCTGGGCCGGGCGCTGCCGGACCTGCGCGCGCTGCGCGGGGGCGATGGCGTCGATGACATCGTGGGTCCCGGCGCCGCGGCCGTGGGAACGGACGCAGCGCAGGGCAGCGATGCCGGGAGTGCCGGCCATGCGTTCGCCGCCGCCGTCGCGGATTGCGAAGCGCTGCTGTTCGATGGCCGTGCCTCCGACGTCGAGGCCGCCGCTGTTGTACTTCGCAGCCTGTTGGCCGAACGGAACCTGATGCGCGGCGCGCCAATGGCTCCGATAGCCACGGCTGATCCATCGTCCCCCGCGCCGCGTCCGGGATGCAGGGCGCGTGGCGTGCAGGCAGCCCTGGTGGAGGCGCGGCTTGCGCGTCCCGGCGCGGCCCTGCCGCCGCTGCGCGTGCTGCTCGCGGCCTGGCGCGGGGCGCGCAGGGCCGGCTGAATCGCGGCCGGGATCAACGCCTGCGACATGCAGCGTTTCGCCGGTCCGGCAGCGGTGCGCGGTTAGAATTGCGGACCGTTCTCATTTGCAGGGTTCCGCGTGACTTCTTCCAGCCCGTCCCCGGCGTTGCCCGACGTCGCCTACGATCGTGCCGCCGCGGCCCGTCCGCTCGACTGGGTCGGCATGCGCCGCGTCGCGCTGCCGCTGTGCGTGGCCGACGAGGGCGGGCAACCGCAGCGGGTGCCGGCCTGGGCCGACATCGGCGTGGACCTGGCCAGCGCCGAAACCCGCGGCATCCACATGTCGCGCCTGTACCTGTTGCTGCAGGACCGGCTTCCGGTGGAGCCGCTGACCGCATCCTCGCTGCGCGCGCTGCTGCGCGACTGCATCGATTCGCAGTCGGGCATCGCCACTACCGCGCGCCTGGGACTGCGCTGGGAACAGCTGCTCAAGCGCCGCGCGCTGGCCAGTGGCAATGCCGGCTGGAAGTCCTATCCGGTGGAGGTCGACGCCACCCTCTCGCCTTCGGGCGCGGAGATCGTGCTTGCGTTCGGCGTCGAGTATTCCAGCACCTGCCCGGCCTCGGCCGCGCTGTCGCGCCGCGCCAATGCCGACGCCTTCGAAGCCGACTTCGCCGATGACCAGGCACCGTCCAGGGTCGACGTGCACGCATGGCTCGGCTCCGGCCGCGGCATGGCCGCCACGCCGCACGCCCAGCGCAGCCGCGCGGATGTGCGCGTGACCCTGCGCAATGACGTCGATGCGCTGCCGCTGCTGGAGCTGGTCGACGCCATCGAAGCCGCGCTCGGGACCCCGGTGCAGACGGCGGTGAAGCGCGAGGACGAGCAGGCCTTCGCCCGCGCCAATGCGGAGAACCTCATGTTCTGCGAGGACGCGGCCCGCCGCGTGGCCGCTGTCGTTTCGACCAGTCCGCGCGTCGCCCGCTTCGACGTGACCGTGTCGCATTTCGAGAGCCTGCATGCCCATGACGCCGTTGCGCGGGTGACGGGTGTGGCGGGGGGATAGGCGACGCGGCTGGAGAGCCCTTCCGCTGCCGCGGCCCCGGGGTAGGATTGCGCCATGGGGAACATCCGGGGAGTAAAACGCCAGTCCTGGTGGTGCAGCGTCTGGCTGTGCATCGCCCTGCTGTGCGCGTGGACGGGCGCCACGGCAAATCCCGTCATCGTGCTGCAACCGCTGCCCGGCGAGCATGACTCCACCGAGGTTCTGTCCGGCGCCCTGGATGACCGCCTCGGCCCGCCGGTGGCGCCCGTAATCAGGGGGTCCAGGGGCGAGGTGAGCTGGTGGCGGCTCACGACCCGCGAGCCGCTGGGCACCGACGGCCAGCCGAAGCTGATGCTGCGCGCGCCCTTCCTCAACCAGGTGCAGGCCTGGGCGCCCGGTGGCGACCAGCCCGCGCGCCATGCGCTGTACGGCAAGCACTCGGACCCGAGCCACTCGTCGCGCGCCCTCGTGGTGGACCTGCCGCGGGGCATCCCGCCGGGGCAGGCGGTGTGGCTGCGGGTCTCCGCCGCATCCTCGCTACAGATGCCGGTTTCGATCGAGCCGCTCGATGTCGTGCATCGCGATGACCTGTTCCATGCCAGCTGGCGGGCGTCGGTGCTGTCGGTGCTGCTGGTCCTTGCCCTGCTGGCCTTCGCGTTCCGCTTCGGAACCGGTGATCCAAGCTTTGCCTGGTTCGGTGCGATGCTGTGCTTCGCGGTGCTGTACATGGTGTCGCTCAGCGGCGATTTCCGCTTGCTGCCGGGTGCCGATGCGCTGTTTGGAAGTTCGAATCGTGTCAACCGCGTCGCCGGAGGGCTCGGCATCGTCTGCAGCAACCTCTTCCAGCGCGCCTATCTCGACCTTCGCGGCAAGCTGCCACGCCTGGACCGGATGCTGTGGGCGACCACCGCCATGGCGGCGGTGGCAGGTATCGGCAGCCTTTTTGCCGACGCAGAGTGGCTGGGGCGCATCGGCAACCTTGGACTGATCCTGTCGGCAACGGTGCTGCTGTCGGGGAGCACGGTGCTGGCGCTGCGCGGCGATCGTCCCGGGCGCGTGGTGATGGCATCCTGGCTGCCGCTGATGCTGTTCGCCACATTGATGGCGAGCGAGATGATGGGGCTGTGGGCGGGTCCGACCTGGCTGCCCCAGGGCCTGGCCGGCGCGTTTGCCCTTGCCGGGCTGCTGCTGACCATCGGCCTGGCGGACAAGCTGCTCGAGCTCCGCCGCGACCGCGACCAGGCCAGTGCGATGGCACGCGCTGACGAACTCACCGGCATGCTCAACCGCGCCGGCATCGAGGTCGAGCTGCACCGGGCAATCCAGCTCGCGATGGAGAAGGACGAGTCGATGAGCATCGCCTTCGTGGACGTCGACAACTTCAAGCGGATCAACGATATGCACGGGCACGGCATCGGCGACGAGTGCCTGCGCATCGTCTCCAAGCGCGTGCGCAACCAGCTGCGCCCGGGGGATGTCATCGGCCGCTATGGCGGCGATGAATTCCTGGCGGTATTGCCAGGCGCCCGCCTCGGCGAGGCGCTGGACGTGGCGGGGCGCATGCTTGCATCAGTCAACGGGCGCTCGCTGCTGATCGACATGCTGCAGCTGGACGGCAGCCTGAGCATCGGCGTGGCGGAATACGTGGCCGGCGAATCCGCCGAGGCGCTGGTTGAACGCGCCGACGCCGCGCTGTACGTCAGCAAGCAGGGCGGCCGCAACCGCGTCTCCCCATCATGACCAGCACGACAACCGGAGGTGGCATGGACCCGATCGCGATCGACACCCTGCAGGAAGGCGACATCCTGCTGATGATGGGCGATGGCCCGCTGTCGGACCTGATCGCCTGGGCCAGCGACGGCACGTACAGCCACGCGGCGATGGTGGCGGACCAGGGCGAATTGATCGAGGCCTCGCTGGCCGGGGTGCGGCGCTATCCGCTTGCCAAGCGCCTGGGCGAAGTCGACCACTACCATTGGGTCGACGCCTTCCGCGCCCATGATGGCCAGGGTCGTCCTTTCGATTCCGGCGACCGCCGCCTGGTTCGCGAACACGCGCAGGCCCTGCTGGGCGCCCCGTACCCGGTCGATCAGCTGGCGCTGTTCGGCGCGATCATGGCGCTGCGGGGGAAGTGGCCCGCCCACTCCTGGGCACGCAAGCTGGTGCGCCTGGCGCTGGACCGCGCCGTCCCGTCCGAATCCCCGGCGATGCTTTGCAGCGAGGTCGTCTACCGCAGCTGGGCCGAGTGCGCGGTGGAGCCGCGCGGCCGGTTGGCGCCGCGGATCGTCGAGGGCGAACGCGGCAGGGCGCCGTTCCCCGAGATCGACTGGCAAAGGCTGATCGACGAGATCGGCCCGCTGCTGGGTACTGGGACCGCCGGAGCCGGTGCCCGCGGGACCGCCCCGGGACTCTTCGGCGCAGAAGCCGTGTTCGAAGCGGGCGACGACATTTCCGACGAGGCCCTGGACCAGGCAAGCCGGCGGGTCCTCTCGCAGCTGCAGCCGGACAGCCAGGGCCTGATGCGCAGCGCAGGCACTGACGCCCGCCTGGCCCACGCTCCGAACCCGCGCCTGGTCTCTCCGCAGGACCTTGCGAATTCGCCGGGCGTTGGGCTTCTGGGCCGGCTGATGCAGCGCTCTGGTTGAGAAGGGCGGGGAATCGGATGATTGCTGCGGGAGGGTGCGCGCTGCCCGCCGTGGAGACAGGGGGGATGCCCAGCCGGAATATGCGCATCCTGCTCCCAGTTCCGGCCGCCGGCCATCCATGGCCGGCTCTGGGCATCCCCCCTGCCTCCACGGCGGGCCCGAACCTTTTGCGCGGTGGTGGACGAAGGCAACGTCGAGTCGACGTCGACACCGGTTGGATCGTCAACGGACCAAGCGGCACCGCCGCGGCCACGGCTACGCCCACGCCCACGATCGCGAGCGCGCCCGCTCTTGATCTCCGTCCCGAAGCAGGAAAACGCCACGGCCCGTCCCGTGCACAGGGGGTGTGCGTACAGCCGGCCATGGATGGCCGGCGGCCGGCCTTGGGAGCAGGACGCGGACAGGCCGGGGGAGCACACCCCCTGTGCACGGGACGGGCAGCGCGGACTACAACGGAGAAACGCACGGGACGGGCAGCGCGGACTACAACGGAGAAACGCACGGGACGGGCAGCGCGGACCAGAACGGAGAAATGCGCGGCACGTGCAGCGCGAACCCCAGTGGAGAAGCTCCCGGCCCAACAGCGCCCCAACTGTCACGTCAGCACCGCAGAGCCTCGAGAAGAACCAGCCACTCCGCCGGGCCGGCCATGCGCCTCTCCCCCAGTCGGGAGAAGAATAATTTCTGCCACGGATTTACGCGTATTTACACCGATCAGGGCGAAGCAGGCTTGAAGCCGTACTCATCCGTAGAAGCACAGGCCAAGGCGCGGTGTCCGGACTCGCCCAACCCCGATCCGCGCAATCCGCGTTATCCGTGGCAAAAAGTCCGTGCCTTTGCTCTATCCGCGTAAATCCGTAGCCAAAACGCTTCGCTTCAAGACCTCTCCAGCACCAGCAGCGGATCCACCCGCACGTTGAACCAATTCATCCCCCAGTGCAGGTGCGGTCCCGTGGCGCGGCCGGTGGCGCCGACGGCGGCGAAGGCCTGGCCCTGCTCGACGCGGTCGCCCACCGTGACGTCGATGCGTGAAAGGTGCAGGAAGTTGGAGCTCACGCCGTGGCCGTGGTCGATCACCACGGTGCCGCCGGTCAGGTAGAGCCCCGGGTCGGCGAAGGTGACGATGCCGGCGGCCGGAGCCTTCACCGGGGTGCCGGTGGGGGCGGCGATATCCATGCCCGAATGGCCGGCGCCTGGCTTGCCGTTGTAGATCCGGCCGCTGCCGAAGCGGCCGCTGATGCGGCCCTCGACCGGACGGATGAAGCGCTGGGCGAAGTCGGGGCGGTCGTCGTCGCGGGTGCGCGCGGCGGTCACGTTCGCCTGCTCGCGGCGGATGCGCTCGGCGATCGCCGGCGGCGGGTCGACGGTCTTTGGCGGCACGCCGTTGACGCGTTCCATCGGCCAGTCGCGCGGGTCGACGAGGATGCTGGCCTCCGTGCGGCTGCCGTCGGGGCGGGTCACCGCCACCCGCAGCGGGCCACTGGCGTCGCGACCGACGCCGAACACCACCGTGCCGTAGCCGGTGCTGCGCAGACTGCGGCCGTCGTACTCGACGCGGCTGCCCGGCGGCACCTTGCCCAGGACCAGGGCGCCCTGCTGCACGCGTTCGGGAAACGCCACGCGCAGGTCCGCCGCCGTGTCGGCCGCGGCCAACGCAGGCACCGCCTGTGCCACCGCCAGTGCCCAAGGCAGGGAGGACAGCAGGCCAACGAACAGCGCTGCGGTCACCTTCATCGCGCGAACTCCAGGCGCCGGCCCGTCGGCGTCCCGACCAGCCTGGAACCATCCCAGGCCAGTTCACCGTTGACCCAGGTCGAAGCGATCCGCGAGCGGAACGTCGTGCCCTCGAAGGGCGACCAGCCGCATTTGGACAGGATGTCCTCGCGCTTCACCGTGAACGGCACGTCCTCCACCAGCACCAGGTCGGCGTGGTAGCCCTCGCGCAGGAAGCCGCGTTCGGCGACGCCGAACAGCTGCGCCGGCGCATGGGCGAATTTCTGCACCACGCGCGCGGCATCGAAATGGCCCTCGTGCACGCATTCCAGCGCCGCCACCAGCGCGTACTGCACCAGCGGCAGGCCGCTGGGCGCGCGCGTATACGGCGCCTGCTTCTCTTCCCAGGTGTGCGGGGCATGGTCGGTGGCGAGCACGTCGATGACGTCGTCGGCCAGGGCGCGCAGCAGCGCTTCGCGGTCGCTGGCGTCCTTGATCGCCGGGTTGCATTTGATCTGGTGGCCCAGGCGCGCGTAGTCGGCGCGGTCGAAGCGCAGGAAGTGGATGCAGGTCTCGGCGGTGATGCGCTTGCGCAGCCTGCCGTCGGCGTCGACCAGCGGACCGGCCTCGAACAGCGCCAGTTCGTCGGCGGTGGAGATGTGCAGCACGTGCAGCCGGGTGTCGTGGCGGCGCGCCAGCTCCAGCGCCAGGCGGGTGGACTTGATGCAGGCCTCGCGCGAGCGGATGTCGGGGTGGCAGGCGGCCGGGATGTCGTCGCCGTACTTCTCCCGGTAGCGCGCCAGTTCCGCGTCGATCATCGGCGTGTCTTCGCAGTGGGTGATGATCGGCACCGGGGTGTCGCGGAAGATCGCGTCCAGCGTCGCCGGGTCGTCGACCAGCATGTTGCCGGTGGACGCGCCCATGAACACCTTCAGCCCCGGGGTGGCAGCCGGGTCGATGGCGCGCACGGCTTCCAGGTTGTCGTTGCTGGCGCCCATGTAGAAGCCATGGTTGGCGCGGGCGCGGCCGGCGGCGCGTTCGTACTTGTTTTCCAGCGCCGCGGCATCAAGGGTCGGCGGGCTGGTGTTGGGCATGTCCATGAAGCTGGTCAGGCCGCCGGCCACGGCCGCCGCGGACTCGGTGGCCATGTCCGCCTTGTATTCCATGCCCGGCTCGCGGAAATGCACCTGGTCGTCGATCATCCCGGGCAGCAGGCGGCGCCCGTCGGCATCGACCACGGTTTCGCCCGCGCGGGGCGCCAGGCTGCCGATGGCGTCGATGCGGCCGTCGCGGATGCGCAGGTCGGCATCGAATTCGCGGCCTTCGTTGACCAGGCGCGCATTGAGGATGAGGGTATCGGTCATGGCGGGCTTCCGTCGTCGCGCGGCGGGACCGGGTCCATGCCGCCGGGGTTGAGGGGGTGGCAGCGCCCGATGCGCTTCGCGGCCAGCCAGCTTCCGCGCAGGGCGCCGTGCAGCGCAATGGCCTGCATGGCGTATTCCGAGCAGGTCGGCAGGAAACGGCAGCGCGGACCGAGCAGCGGGCTGAGCCAGCGTTTGTAGCCGCGCAGCAGCGCGATGAGCATGCGGTCGATCACGGGGGCGCCGGATAAAAGTGGGCTGCGCGGCGCGCGGCGGTTGCCGCTGCAGTCAGGGCAGGGTATAACAGCCCGCTTTCCCGTCCAAGCGACGGGAGTGTGGCGCCGGCCACGAGCGCGTCCTCAAAAACGCTACCGGTGGCCGGACTCGTCAGTCGTCGCCGCGATGCGGCCACGTACCGCCTGGATGCCCCACTCCCGCTGCATTGGCCGGCGGCCGGCCGCGTGGAGCGGACCGGCAACCCACTTCCAAAGAAGGATCGCCGAACGTGGCAGTGAAGAAGACCGTCAAGAAGGCCGCCAAGGCCGTCAAGCCCGCAGCGAAGAATGGCGCTTCAAAGAAGGCTGCGCCGAAGAAGGCCGCCTCCAGGAAGGCCGCCCCGAAGAAGGCCGCCTCCAGGAAGGCCGCCCCGAAGAAGGCTGCGCTGAAGAAGGCTGCGCCGAAGAAGACCGTCGCGGCAGCGCCGGCAAAGGCCGCCGCGAAGAAGGCACCGGCGAAGGCCGCAGTGAAGAAGACCGCGAAGCCTGCGGCAAAGAAGGTGGCGGTGAACAGGACGTCGGTTGCAAAGACCCCAGTGAAGAAGGTAGCTGTGAAAAAAGTTCCGGTGAAGAAGGTCGTGGACAAGAAGGTCGCGGCCAGCAAGCCCGCCCCGGTGAAGAAGGCCGCCGTGGAGAAGGTCGTGGCGAAGAAGGCCGCTCCGCCGGTGAAGAAGGCGGCTGCGACGAAGGCCGCCGCCAGCGCGCCGGTCGCGAAGAAGGCCGCACCCGCGGCCCGGAAGGCGACCGCCAAGCCTTCGACCAAGGTCGGCCAGGTGCCACCGGCGCGCAAGACGCCGGCGCGTCCGGCGGGCAAGGTTGCGGTGGCCGTGACCAACAGGCCGGCCACCACGCCCGCGCCGAAGACCCGCTACAAGACCATTCCCCACAAGATCGACGAGGCCACCGGCCGCCCGATCCTTCCGGCAGGCTACAAGCCCGGCCCGGACGAGGAATACATGAGCGCGCTGCAGCTCGAGTACTTCCGCCAGCGCCTGGCGGACTGGCGCGCGGACCTCGTGGACGAGTCCAAGCAGACCATCGAGAACCTCAAGGACGAAGTGCGCGACGTCGGCGACGACGCCGAGCGCGCCACCCGCGAGACCGAGAACTCCCTGGAGCTGCGCACCCGCGACCGCTACCGCAAGCTGATCGGCAAGATCGACAGCACGCTCAAGCGCGTGGACTCGGGTGATTACGGTTTCAGCGTCGACTCCGGCGAAGAGATCGGCCTGGATCGCCTCGAGGCCCGCCTGACCGCCGAACGCACCATCGACGAGCAGGAGCGCTGGGAGCACCTGCAGAAGCAGATCGGCGACTGAGACTGCTGCGTCATCGCGTTCCACGGAAAACCCCGCTCAGGCGGGGTTTTTTTGGTTCTTCTCCCGACTGGGGGCATGCGGCCGGTCCTGCGGAGTGGCTGGTTCTTCTCGAGGCTCCGGGGCGCTGACGTGACAGTTGCGGCGTTGTTGGGCCGGGAGCTGCTCGACTGGGGTCCGCGCTGCACGTGCCGCGCATTTCTCCGTTCTGGTTCGCGCTGCCCGTCCCGCGCATTTCTCGGTTGTGGGGCGCGCTGACCGTCCCGTGCATTTCTCCGATGTAGTCCGCGCTGCCCGTCCCGCACACAGGGGGTGTGCTGCGCCGGCCGTCTCCGCGTCCTGCTCCCAGCGGCCGGGCGCCGGCCATCCATGGCCGGCTCTCCGCACACCCCCTGTGCGCGGGACGGGCCGTGGCGTTTTCCTGCTTCGGGTCGAAGATCAAGAGCGGGCGCGCTCGCGATCGTGGCCGTGGTGTGGTGTGGCGTGGCGTGGCTGTGCCGCTTGATCCGGCGACGACTGCCCG
>NZ_JBCLUZ010000040.1:0-25024 GCF_039548395.1 Luteimonas changyuni | reverse complement strand
ACCAAGGCCACCTTGGCGCATTTCCCGCGGGCTCTCAGGTCCTGGTAGCGCTGCTTGAGGGCTGGCTGGGCGCGGATGGCGCTCCATGTGGCCATGTACAGCACGCGTCGGATCCCGGCGCGGCCGCCTCGGATGCGGCGCAACCCTTTCTTGCCGCCGCTGTCGGCGTTGTAGGGAGCCACTCCCACCAGCGCCGCGATCTGCCTGCGCTCGATCTGCCCCAGTTCGGGCAGGAAGGCGATCAGCGTGGCAGCCGTCACCGGACCGATTCCCGGCACGGCCAGCAGCCTCTCAGCGCGCTCGCTGTCGGCCTCGGCCACCGCGCCGGCAATCGCCTTGTCGAGGAGTGCGATCTCTGCCTGCTGCGCGCGCAGCAGGCGCTGCAGGCTGGCCACCACCAGCGGCTGGTCCTGCACCTGTTGCAGCCGGCGCCGCTCGTCGTCGCGTTGCTGCACCACTTGGCTGCGACGCTGCACCAGCGCCTGCAATCGTTGTTGCTGCGGCGTCTCGCGCTGCGCTGGGGGCGCATCGGTCACTTGCGCCAGGTGGGCCAGCATCGCCGCATCGATCGGGTCGGTCTTGGCGACCCGGCCCATGGCCGTGGCGAACGATCGCGCCCGGTGCGGCGGTACCCTCACCACCGGCCATTCAGCCTGCAAGGCTGCCATCACGGCCCGCTCGTAGCCGCCGGTCGCTTCCAGCAGCACCCGCTCAACTGGCAGTTTTCGCAGCCGCTGCGCCAGCACCCGGTGGCCGGCCGGACTGTTGGCTACCTCGAAAATCTCCCCGCTCGGCCGCAGCGCCACCGCCAGCGTGGCCTTGGCCACGTCGATTCCTACGAACACAGACATCAGCTTCTCTCCTAGACTGGACGGGAGAGCACTCTTGCCGGCCCACGCTTGTGCAGTGCGAGCTGCTGACTCGTTCAACTGTTCGGGCTTTGGCAAGAGCCTGGAGTGCGGGCGCCCTGGCTCCCACACGTGCTTTACGGCACTCCGGCTTGTCGGCGTCCCGCACTCCGCTCTCGCCTACACGCTAAGGCAAAGCCAAGACACAAGCGGCTATGGCCGCGACGGGCCGCTTCCCTGTTGGAGCGGCTACAGCCGCGATGGACCGCTTCCCTGTGGGAGCGGCTACAGCCGCGATGGACCAATCGCGGCTATAGCCGCTCCTACAAGAGCTGGCGCTGCTCCCCGGGAGCTGGCGCTGCCGGCGCAGGCTATAATCCCCGGGCAAGACTCTCCAGCGGGAGAAGCCGTTCCAGTCCACCGGGGCGGCTGCCGAAGGCGCAACGCCCGTAATCGCTCAGGCCCATGTACCGCTGGCGGGGACAAACTCTGGAGAGACCGGTCAAACCCGGCGCCGAAGGTGCATGGGGTGGGCTTCACGCCCGCCTTGAACTCTCAGGCAAAAGGACAGAGGGGCGCCCCGCGTGCACGCACGCGGCCCATCCGCGCCCGCCAGAGTCCATTGCCATGTCAAAGCAGCCCGCTTCCCTCCGCTCGCTCGAGCACCACGATGCGTTCGTGGAACGCCACATCGGCCCGAACGAAGACGAGATCGCGCAGATGCTGCGCATCGTCGGCCACGATTCGCTCGATGCGATGACCGACGCCATCGTTCCCGGCTCGATCCGCTCCGGCGACGCGCTCGCCCTGCCGCCGCCGATGACCGAGGTCGATGCGCTGGCGAAGATCCGCGCCATCGCCGACCAGAACACCGTCTTCCGCAGCTTCATCGGCCAGGGCTACTACGGCACCCACGTGCCGAACGTCATCCTGCGCAACATCCTCGAGAACCCGGCCTGGTACACGGCCTACACGCCCTACCAGGCGGAAATCTCGCAGGGCCGCATGGAGGCGCTGATCAACTTCCAGACCATGCTCGCCGACCTGACCGGCATGGAGATCGCCAACGCCTCGCTGCTGGACGAGGCCACCGCGGCGGCGGAAGCGATGACGCTCGCCAAGCGCTCGGCGAAGTCGAAGTCCAACGTCTTCTTCGTATCGAAGAACGTGCATCCACAAACGCTGGAAGTGCTGCGCACGCGCGCCGGCGGCCTCGGCATCGAGCTGCACGTGGGCGACGACGCGGACGCGGCGACCGTCGACAGCTACGGCGTGCTGCTGCAGTACCCCGACACCTTCGGCCGCATCGGCGACTACCGCGCGGTGGCCGAGGCCGTGCACGCGCGCCAGGGCGTGGTCACCGTGGCCGCCGACCTGCTGGCGCTGACCCTGATCGCCGCGCCCGGCGAATGGGGCGCGGACATCGTGGTCGGCAACACCCAGCGCTTCGGCGTGCCCTTCGGCTTTGGTGGCCCGCACGCGGGCTACATGGCCTGTCGCGACGCGTTCAAGCGGCAGATCCCGGGGCGCCTGATCGGCGTGTCGGTCGACGTCGAGGGCAATGCCGCCTACCGCCTCACCCTGCAGACCCGCGAGCAGCACATCCGCCGCGAGAAGGCGACTTCGAACATCTGCACCGCGCAGGTGCTGCTGGCGGTGATGGCGAGCATGTACGCCGTCTACCACGGCCCCGAGGGCCTGACGCGCATCGCCCGCCGCGTGCACCGGTTCACCACGATCCTCGCCGCTGCGCTGCGCGGTGCCGGCGCCACCGTGGGCGATGACTTCTTCGACACCCTGCACGTCGGCGGCATCGACGCCGCGGCGGTGCATGCCGAGGCTCGCGACGCGCGCATCAACCTGCGCGCAATCGACGCCGGCAGCGTCGGCATCAGCCTGGACGAAACCACCACGCGCGATGACGTGGTGGCACTGGCCGCGCTGTTCGGCGCCGCGATCGACGACATCGACGCGCTCGACGCCGAGGCTGCCGACGCGTTGCCCGCAGGCCTCGAGCGCAACACCGCGTTCATGACCCACCCGGTGTTCAACACCCACCACAGCGAGCACGAGCTGCTGCGCTACATGCGCGCCCTGGCCGACAAGGACCTGGCCATGGATCGCACGATGATCCCGCTGGGCTCGTGCACCATGAAGCTCAACGCCACCGCCGAGATGATTCCGATCACCTGGCCCGAATTCAGCGAGATCCATCCGCTGGCGCCGGCCGACCAGACCGCGGGTTACAAGGTGCTGATCGACGGCCTGGAAGCGATGCTGGCCGAGATCACCGGCTACGACGCGGTGAGTTTCCAGCCGAACTCCGGCGCCCAGGGCGAGTTCGCAGGACTGCTCGCGATCCGCGCCTACCTGGCTTCGAAGGGCGAGGGCCACCGCGACATCTGCCTGATCCCGGAGTCCGCGCACGGCACCAACCCGGCCTCGGCGCAGATGGTCGGCATGACGGTGGTGGTGACGCGCTGCGACGCCAACGGCAACGTCGACGTCGAGGACATCCGCGCCAAGGCGGAGAAGTACTCCGACCGCCTGGCCGCGATCATGATCACCTACCCGTCCACGCACGGCGTGTTCGAGGAAGACGTGGTCGAGATCTGCGAAATCGTGCACGCGCACGGCGGCCAGGTGTACACCGACGGCGCCAACATGAACGCGCTCTGCGGCGTCGCCCGTCCCGGCAAGTGGGGCTCGGACGTCAGCCACCTCAACCTGCACAAGACCTTCTGCATCCCGCACGGCGGCGGCGGCCCCGGCGTCGGCCCCTGCGCGGTGAAGTCGCACCTGGCACCGTTCCTGCCGCGCGCCTTCGGCGGCGAGGGCGAGGTTGGCATGGTCTCGGCGGCGACGCACGGCTCGGCCAGCATCCTGCCGATCAGCTGGATGTACATCGTGATGATGGGCGCCGAAGGCCTGCGCCGCGCGACCCAGGTCGCCCTGCTCAACGCCAACTACGTCGCCAGGCGCCTGGAGCCGCACTACCCGACCCTCTACACCGGCCGCAACGGCCTGGTCGCGCACGAGTGCATCCTCGACCTGCGCGCGCTCAAGGACGCCACCGGCGTCGGCGCCGAGGACGTGGCCAAACGCCTGATCGACTTCGGCTTCCACGCGCCCACGCTCAGCTTCCCGGTGTCGGGCACGCTGATGGTGGAGCCGACCGAGAGCGAGTCGATGCACGAGCTCGACCGCTTCATCGACGCCATGATCCAGATCCGCGAGGAGATCCGGGCGATCGAGGACGGCCGCCTGGACCGCGAGGACAACCCGCTCAAGCACGCCCCGCACACCGCGGCGCAGGCCTCGGCCAGCGAGTGGACCCACGCCTACCCGCGCGAACTCGCGGTGTTCCCGCTGCCCAGCCTGCGCCAGCAGAAGTACTGGCCGCCGGTGGCGCGCGTGGACAACGTGCACGGTGACAAGAATGTCTTCTGCAGCTGCATCCCGATCGGCTCGGCCGAGGATGAGCCGGAGGCATTCAGCGAGCCGGACGTGGTGTAAGCGCCGCGGGGGCAACGGTGGCCTGGTCGCAATCGCGGCCATGGCCGCTCCCACAGCACGTCGCGATCTGCTGGGCCAGGGCCGCTTCCGCGGCACGCATGCCTGCCCTGTGGGAGCGGCTATAGCCGCGATCCGATCCGCGACCACGCCGGCTTTACGCCTCCGGCCACAGGATGGCTGCTCCCCCCAGCGGAGCAGCCCATGGCCAGGCCCAAGACCCCGACCACGACGCCACCTGGCGCGCAGCCGCCCACCGCTCCCAAGCCGCCCCGGCCCAGGCCCGCGGGCAGGGTCGGGCGCCGCGCGGAAGGTCCCGATCCCGAGTTCGACGCCCCGCGCGGCAACGGAGGCGAATACCAGCAACAGGCCGGCGGCAAACGCCCGCAGCTCACGACCAACCAGGGCGTGGTGGTCGCCGACAACCAGAATTCGCTCAGGCAGGGCGTGCGCGGACCGACGCTGCTGGAGGACTTCATCCTCCGCGAAAAGATCATGCACTTCGACCACGAGCGCATCCCCGAGCGCGTGGTGCATGCGCGTGGCTCAGCCGCCCACGGTTATTTCGAACTCACGAAGTCGCTGGCCAAATACACGCGCGCGAAGCTGTTCACCGAGGTCGGCGAGCGCACGCCGCTGTTCACGCGCATCTCCACCGTGGCCGGCAGCAAGGGCTCGATCGACACTCCGCGCGACGTGCGCGGCTTCTCGGTCAAGTTCTATACCAAGGAAGGCAACTACGACCTGGTCGGCAACAACATCCCGGTGTTCTTCATCCAGGACGCGATGAAGTTCCCGGACCTGGTGCACTCCTTCAAGCCCGAGCCCGACCGCGGCTTCCCACAGGCCACCAACGCCCACGACACGCTTTGGGATTTCATCTCGCTCACGCCCGAATCGATGCACATGATCATGTGGGCGATGAGCGACCGCACCATCCCGCGCTCGCTGCGGATGATCGAAGGCTTCGGCGTGCACAGCTTCCGCCTCCTCGACGCCGAAGGACGCAGCACCTTCGTCAAGTTCCACTGGCGGCCGAAGCTCGGCATCCAGTCCACCGTCTGGGACGAGGCCATGAAGCTGCAGGCGGCCGACAACGATTACCACCGCCGCGACCTGTTCGAATCGATCCAGGCCGGTGACTTTCCGGAGTGGGAGCTCGCGGTGCAGCTGTTCACCGAGGCCGAGGCCGAGGCCTTCCCCTTCGACCACCTCGATCCCACCAAGATCATTCCCGAGGCGCTGGTGCCGCTGCAGGTGGTCGGGCGCATGGTGCTCGACCGCTGGCCGGACAACTTCTTCGCCGAGACCGAGCAGGTGGCGTTCTGTCCGGCCAACGTCGTGCCGGGCATCGACTTCAGCAACGACCCGCTGCTGCAGGGCCGCCTGTTTTCCTACCTCGACACCCAGCTGATCCGCCTGGGAGGACCCAACTTCCACCAGATCCCGATCAACCAGCCGAAGTGCCCCTTCGCCAACCACCAGCGCGACGGCCACATGCAGATGCAGGTGCCACGCGGGCGGGTGAACTACGAGCCCAGTTCGCTGCAGGACGACAGCCCGCGCGCCGACTCGCAGGCCGGGTTCCGCAGCCACGCCTCGCCGCCCGACGACGGGGTCAAGGGCCGCATCCGCGCGGAGAGCTTCGCCGATCATTTCAGCCAGGCGCGGATGTTCTTCCACAGCCTGGAGGTGCCGGAGCAGGCACACCTGGCCTCGGCCCTGGTGTTCGAGCTGTCAAAGGTGGAGACACCGAAGGTGCGCGAGCGCATGGTCGGCCAGCTGCGCCACGTCGACGAGTCGCTTGCGCAGCGGGTGGCCGACGGTCTCGGCATGGATACCCTGCCGCAAGCGCCGCCGGCCGCAATGCCGGCGCAGGACCTTCCGCCGGCGCCCGAAGTGCGCATCATCGGTCGCATGAGAGAAACGCTCCAGGGCCGCAGCGTCGGCATCCTGATCGATGAAGGCAGCGATGCCGCGGCGCTGAAGGCGCTGCGCAAGGCCGCTGAATCCGCCGGTGCCACGGTGAAGATCGTCTCACCGAAGCTTGGTGGCGCAACGCTGTCGGACGGGAAGAAACAGCCGGCCGACGGGCAGCTCGCGGGCACGCCTTCGCAGGTGTTCGACGCGGTCGCAGTGCTGCTGTCCGAAGCCGCAGGGAAAAAGCTGGCAAAGGAGGCTGCCGCCGTCGACTTCGTCGCCAATGCCTGGGCGCATCTCAAGGCGATCGCCTCCGACGCCGGCGCCAAGCCGCTGCTCAAGGCCGGGAACGTCGGCCGTGACGCGGGCACCGTGGACGCCGCGGACGCCAAGGCATTCATTGCCGCGGCAAAGACCCGGCAGTGGGCGCGCGAGCCGAAGCTGCGGACGCTGGCCTGAACATATGGCCGGCCTCCGTATCCGCCCCCAGGCAGCGGCCGCGCGTGCCGGTGCCGCCGCGCGTGCGCGGTAACCGCAGCGCACGCGCAGGGTGCGCGCTTTGAAACCGGCACGGGACAGCGATTACCCTGCGCGCATGGCATGCGATCCCGCCACCCGCTACTCCGACGTGCGCGCGCGCACCGTATCGCTTGCCGCACCGCTTACGCCCGAGGACGCGCAGCTGCAATCGATGCCCGAGGCCAGTCCGGCCAAGTGGCACCTGGCGCACACCACGTGGTTCTTCTCCCGTTTCGTGCTGGGCGACGCGCCGGAGGCGATGCCTGCCGGCTGGGACTACCTGTTCAACAGCTACTACGTGGGCGCCGGTGAACGGCACGCGCGCGCCCAGCGCGGCCAAGTCTCACGGCCGACGCTGGCCGAGGTGCTGGCGTGGCGCGAAACCATCGACGCACGTGTACTCGAGCGCCTGGACGCCGGCGGCTTCGCTCCCGACGCGCTCGACGTGCTGCTCCTCGGCACCCATCACGAACAGCAGCACCAGGAACTCCTGCTGACCGACATCAAGCACGCCTTCTGGTGCAACCCCCTGCAGCCCGCCTACCGGACCGACGGCGGTCCCGACCGGGGATCCAACTGCGGGCGCGGCCATGGCCGCGATGCGCAACCCGCGGAAGAGAACGTGGATCCGACCCTCCGGTGGCTTCCCCGCCCGGAAACCATCGCCGAAATCGGCGCGCCCGCCTGGCCCGGTCGTGGCACCAGCTTCGCCTACGACAACGAAACTCCGCGCCACCGCGTACTGATCGCTGCCCATGCCATCGCCCGCCGCCCTGCTAGCAATGCCGACTACGCGGACTTCATCAGCGACGGCGGCTACGACACCCCCGCCCTGTGGCTGAGCGACGGCTGGGATCTCGCACAGCGCGAAGGCTGGCGGCGCCCGCTCTACTGGCATCAGGATGGTGCGCGCGAGTTCACCCTGGCAGGCTGGCGCGAACGCGATCCCGGGGCCGCCATCCGCCACATCAGCCACTACGAGGCCAACGCTTTCGCCCGCTGGGCCGGCGCGCGCCTGCCGACCGAGGCCGAGTGGGAACTCGCGGCACCCGACCTTGCCGGCACCGGCCAGGCCTGGGAGTGGACCTCCAGCGCGTACGCGCCCTACCCCGGCTTCCGCCCGCTCGCGGGCACGCTGGGCGAATACAACGGCAAGTTCATGAGCGGCCAGCTGGTGCTCCGCGGCGGCAGCTGCGCCACGCCGCCGGGACATGCCCGCCCGACCTACCGCAACTTCTTCGCACCGCCCGCGCGCTGGCAGTTCTCCGGCCTGCGCCTTGCAAAGGATCCTGCTTGAGCAATGACCTGACGATCACCGACCTGCACCCCAGCGTCGACGACATCACCGGCGACATGCTGCGCGGCCTGTCGGCCACCCCGAAGCACCTGCCGTCGAAATATTTCTACGACCAGCGCGGATCCGAACTCTTCGAGGCCATCACCCGCCAGCCCGAGTACTACCCGACGCGCGTGGAGCTGGCCCTGCTTGCGGACTGCGGCCCGCGGATCGCCGCCGCGGTCGGCCCGCGCGCGCACGTGGTCGAGTACGGCAGCGGCAGCGGCCGCAAGACCCGCCTGCTGCTGGACGCACTCGAAGACCCTGTGGCCTATACGCCGATCGAGATCTCGCGCTCTGCGCTGACCGCCAGCGCGGAGCGCCTGGACCGCGAGTTCGGCGACGTCGAAGTGCTGCCGGTGCTGGCCGATTTCACCCAGGCGGTACCCTTGCCCACGCCCTCGCGCAGGGCCGACTCGGCGCTGGTGTTCTTCCCCGGCTCCACGCTCGGAAACTTCAGCCGCGAGGAATCGGTGCGCCTGCTGGCCGCGATGCGCGACACCATGGGCGGCAGCGGCGCGGCCCTCATCGGCCTGGACCTGGAGAAAGATCCGGCCATCGTCGAAGCCGCGTACAACGATGCCGCGGGAATCACCGCGGAGTTCACGCTCAACCTGCTGCGCCGCCTCAACCGCGACCTCGGCAGCGACTTCGACCTCGCGGGCTTCGCCCACCGCGCACGCTATGTGCAGCCCGAAGGCCGAATCGTGACCACCCTGGAAAGCCTGCGCTACCAGGTCGTGACCGTGGAGCAGCAGCAGTTCGCGTTTGCACAGGGGGAATCGATGCAGGTCGAACAGAGCCAGAAATACACCGACGCCCGCATCGGCGCGCTGGCGTCCGAGGCGGGGCTGCGCGTGGTCGATGGCTGGAACGATGCCTGCGACTGGTTCGGGCTGCGCCTGCTGCGCCAGGCCTGAACCCGCCTCCGGCGCGCGCGCGCGACCGCCGGTAGCCGACGGCCGCGCGCTGGCGCGTTCTAGTGCTTGCGCATGCCGTCGCGCGCGTTCTCCGCGCGCGCCGCGCC
The DNA here is from genome assembly GCF_039548395.1 of Luteimonas changyuni. NCBI lineage: Bacteria > Pseudomonadati > Pseudomonadota > Gammaproteobacteria > Lysobacterales > Lysobacteraceae > Luteimonas > Luteimonas changyuni. The sequence continues at coordinate 15,861 of NZ_JBCLUZ010000040.1, read as the reverse complement.
GATCGCGGTCTCGACCTTCTTCACCTCTTCCGGCGGCGGCAGCACCGCCGGCAGGCCAAGCGACTGTAGCCACAGCTCCCGACCCCATCCCTTGGTGTGGTACAGGTGGTGGTCTTCCTGCTGCTCGACCTCCTCGTACGCGGCCTTGAGCACCTTGCCGACATCGCCGGTGGCCTTCTTCGAGACGTAGCCGATCAGTTCCCAGTTGAGATGGTCCTTGGTCTCGGCCAGGACCACGCACTCCGCGGCGACAAGTTCGGCGGCCACCGGATCAGCCGCCGCCTGCGCCATCTCCATCGCCTTCACCAGCGACTTGCCGTGGTGGGCCACGACCTCGCGGCCGGGCGTGCGGACGTCGGGATCCAGCCCCAGCTGCTCGAACACGCCCAGCAGCACCTCCTGGTGGTGCCGGGTTTCCTCGAGGTAGTCGTTCCACTCCTTGCGCAGGTCGTCATTGACCGCGCACTCGATCGCCTTCAGGTAGACCTGCTCGCCGCCGAGCTCGGTCTCGATGCCCTGGTACAGCAGCTCGTGCAGCTGCGCCTCGTCATAGCTTCCGCGTGCCATGTCGCCTTCCTCCTCGGGTGGGGAGGCATACCTTCCGGCCGCGGGCGTCGCGGCGCGGTGAAGCGGCAAGGCTCCCGGCGAAGGCGCCGGGGCCCGGGCTCAGGACGCCGCGACCGGCCGTTTCCGGGGCACGGCGTCGAACGGGAGCATGATCCTGGCGTCCTTGAAATACATCATCCGCAGCTGCCGCCCGCGCGGCGACCAGCCGATGAAGTGCGCCTTCGCCTCGGCCTCGTACATGTCCTGGTAGCGCACGGCCATGTCGTCGTTCTGCAGTTCGATCATCACCCCCACCGACTCCGGCTTCGGCAGCGAGGCGTTGTAGGCCTCCAGCGTGTCGCGGATGGCATTGAGGAAGGGCATGGTCTGCTTCAATCCGCGCGCGCCGACGTCGAAGAACTGCCGGTAGAGATAGGTCGGCTGGCCGAAGGACGGAACGATACCCAGCACCGCGGTGCCGACGCCCCAGATCCGGCCTTCATCATCGCGGCCCACGGCCACCGCCTGCTGCGCCCGCTCGGCGGCCCTGGTCGGATCAGGCAGCGCACCGTTGCGCGCCCACATGGCGATGAGCTCCGATGACAGTTCCGGCGTCACCTTTTTCCAGACCGGCACGATCTCCATGCTCACCTGCCCACCCTGCTGCGCCGCGTGCAATCCGTCATCAATCCTCTCCTCCCCGGTGTCGTCCGATCATGGCGCAAGCGGCAGCGACCGCGCAACGCGGTCGCCGCACAGGCGCGGCAACAGGCTGTTAACGGCAGCGGCTGGATGATGGAAGTCCCCCGGAAACGCGGAGCCATCCCATGGCCGACCTCAAGATCGCGGTGCTCGTTGGCAGCATCCGCAAGGACTCACTGAACCGCTCGCTCGCGCAGGCGCTGGAAAAACTGCTGCCGGCAGGCGCGAGCTTCGAATACGCGCGCATCGACGACCTGCCGCCCTACAACCAGGACGAGGACGACAATCAGCCGGCGCCGGCGAAACGGCTCAAGGCGCTGATCTCCGAAGCCGACGGCGTGCTGTTCGTAACCCCCGAATACAACCGCTCGGTGCCTGGCGTGCTCAAGAACGCCATCGACCACGCCTCACGGCCGTATGGCCAGAGCGCGTTCGGCGGCAAGCCGGCGGGCATCGTCGGCATCTCCATCGGTGCCATCGGCACCGCCTGCGCGCAGCAGCACCTGCGCGCCATCGCCGGCTATCTCGACATGCCGACGTATGGCCAGCCGGAAGTCTTCCTGCAGGCCAAGGACGGGCTGTTCGAAGCCGATGGCAGCGTCGGCGAGGCCAGCCGCGGCTTCCTGCAGGGCTGGGTGGACGGCTATGTGGCCTGGGTGAAGAAGCACTCGGGGAACTGACTCCACGAGCTTCGCGATTTGTCCGGCGGTCCCGGGCGGTATAACATTGGTTATAACCGCCCAGGAGTACCGGTCATGAAGCTCAAGATCACCACCATCGGCAACTCCGCCGGGGTCATCCTGCCCAAGGACCTGCTCGCACGCCTGCGCCTGCAGAAGGGCGACGAACTGTTCGCGCTGGAGACGCCCGACGGCATCAGGCTGACCGTGTTCGATCCGACGCTGGCCGAGCAGATGGAGGTCGCGGAGCAGGTCATGCGCGATCGCCGTGCATTGCTCAACAAGCTCGCGCAGTAGTGGCGGCCATGATCACGTGGATCGGGAAGCCGTTTGCACTTGCCATCCACGACCGCCAGCTGAGCGAGCACGGCGGCAGCAGCGGCGTGCGCGACGAGAGCCTGCTGGACTCCGCCCTCGCCCGTCCGCAGCAGCTGTACGCGTACGGCGACCCTCCGCCGGACCTTGCCGATCTCGCCGCGAGCCTGGCGTTTGGCCTGGCGCGCAACCATCCTTTCATTGACGGCAACAAGCGCACTGCGGCCGTGGCCTGCGAAGTGTTCATCGTGCTCAACGGCGGCTCGCTGCAGGCCGAAGACCTCGAGTTGTACCCGGTCTATCTCGCCCTTGCCGAAGGCAGCCTCCCCGAAGCCGGTTTCGCCGCGTGGCTGCGCGACCGCATCCAGCACAAGGCCGGCCTCGACGTACACGAGCCCGGGGCGCGCTACGCACGCTGAACTGCACCCCGCCGCACAGACCAACCCCACCTCCACCCTTGCAGTGCGCGTCGCCGCCGACGCCCACGGAGCCGCTCCATGTCCGTCATCTATCCGCCGCTGCGCGAGCAGTGGTTCGGCAACATCCGCAGCGATGTCCTGTCCGGCGTGCTGGTCGCGCTGGCGCTGATCCCCGAGGCCATCGCGTTCTCGATCATCGCCGGCGTCGATCCCAGGGTCGGCCTCTACGCCTCGTTCTGCATCGCGGTGGTCACGGCAGTGGCCGGTGGCCGTCCGGGCATGATCTCCGCCGCCACCGGCGCAATGGCGCTGGTGATGGTCGACCTGGTGCGCGACCACGGGCTGCAGTACCTGCTGGCGGCGACCATCCTGGCCGGCGTGCTGCAGCTCCTCGCGGCGGCACTGCGCTTGAACACGCTGATGCGCTTCGTGTCGCGTTCGGTGGTGATCGGTTTCGTCAATGCGCTTGCGATCCTGATCTTCATGGCGCAGCTGCCGGAGCTGATCGGCATGCCGCTGACGGTGTACATGGTGTGCGCGGTCGGGCTGGCGATCATCTACCTGCTGCCGCTGGCCACCAGAGCCGTGCCATCGCCGCTGGTGGCGATCATCCTGCTCACCGCGCTCAGCCTCTGGCTGGGCCTGGACATCCGCACCGTGGGTGACATGGGCGAGCTGCCGGATGCGCTGCCGACGTTCCTGTTCCCGGACATTCCGTGGACGCTGGACACGCTGTGGATCCTGCTGCCGGTGTCGGCCACGCTGGCCGTGGTCGGCCTGCTGGAGTCGTTGATGACCGCGCAGATCGTCGAGGACATGACCGACACCCCCACCAACCGCCGTCGCGAATGCGCCGGCCAGGGTTCGGCGAACATCGTCGCCGGCCTGTTCGGCGGCATGGCCGGCTGCGCGATGATCGGCCAGTCGGTGATCAACGTCAGCTCGGGCGGCCGCGGCCGGCTGTCGTGCATGGTCGCAGGCGTGGTCCTGCTGCTGCTCGTGGTCTACGCGTCGGACTGGGTATCGAAGATCCCGATGGCGGCGCTGGTGGCGGTGATGATCATGGTCAGCATCGGCACCTTCCACTGGAAGAGCTTTCGCGAGCTGAAGACCCACCCGAAGAGCGCCAACCTGATCATGTTCGGCACCGTGGTGGTCACCGTCGCCACCCACGACCTGGCCAAGGGCGTGCTGGCCGGCGTACTGCTCACCGCGCTGTCGTTCACGCGCCGGGTGAGCTCGATGCTGCAGGTCGAACACCACGATGGCGACGATGGCAGCCGCAGCTATCGCGTGACGGGCCAGGTGTTCTTCGCCTCCGCCGTGCAGTTCGCCAACAGCTTCGATTACCTGCATACGCCCGGGAAGGTGCTGATCGACGTGCGCGATGCGCATTTCTGGGACACCAGCGCGGTCGGCGCCCTGGACCGCGTGGTGCTGAAGCTGCGCAAGCATGGCGCGACGGTGGAAGTGGTCGGCTTGAACCTGGCGAGCCAGTCACTGGTCGATCGCCTGGGCACGCACGGTGACGAAGCGCCGGCTTCGTCGATGGGCCAATAGCAGCAGCTGGCCGGGCCCCGATCAGCTGCTGCGAATCGATCCCGCATCGGCGCCGGGCTCACGCGCCAGGCATTCCTGCAGGCTGCGCAGCTCGCGTTCCAGCAGCGGCGGCTGCGGGCCCAGCGGGCCGGGTGTCGTGCGCGCGGCGGCCGGACGCGCTGGCAGCAGGCGGAACACCAGCAAGGCGATGGCGCAGCCGATCGCGGTATCGACGCCGCGCGCCAGCACGAAGGGCCCGGGTGACTCGATCAGTTGGCCACCTGAAGCCAGCAGCAGGGCCGCGCTGGTGATGAACACCACCGCCAGCGCGTAGTTGCGCACGACCAGCATTTCGACCACGAACTGCAGCGCCATCACCGTGGCCACCAGCCACAGGCCCTGCGGGTACAGCACGATGATGGCACCGCCCAGCAGCAGCCCCATCCAGGTGCCGAGCAGGCGTTCCACCGAGCGCACCAGGGTGCGGCGCCAGTCGAAGCCCTGGTGCAGCATCAGCACCGCGGCAGCGACCGCCCAGTACGAACGCTCGAGCCCGAACCGGGCACCGATCCAGCCCGACACCAGCGCCGCCAGGCCCACGCGCAGCACCACCAGCCGTGACATCGAGCCCGGGGCCAGCGCTTCGCGCAGGATGCTGGCCGCGCCGGGATGGCCGAGCGGCACCACGCCCGGCACCACGCCCGGTGGCAAGGCATCCGTGGCCGCGGCCGCTTGCACATGCGCCTGCAGTCCGCGCACTTCTTCGGTGATCGCGGCCGGCGGCGCTTCGCCGCGGGCGGCAGCGGCCATGGCATCGGCAAACAGCAGGTGCATGCGGCGATTGATCGCACGCAGCGCGGTCAGGCGGCCGGGAGCCGCGCGCTTGGGCTGATAGCCGACCAGGGTGTTCCAGGTCGCGTGCAGGGTCTGCGCGGCGGCATGGCGTGCGCGATCCTGCCCCGGCGTGCCCGCGGCCGCGACGAAGGCGGCCACGGCATCGCCGGCACGCAGCACCGCTGATTTTTCAGGGCCGCGCGCGTCCGACAGCGCGCCCAACATGTGCACGCACCAGGCAAAGGCGCCGCCGCAAAGCACCAGCAGCGCCGCCGCCAGCGGCCCGCCCGCCGGTGGCCGCATGCCGCTGGCCGCGGCGCAGGCCAGCAGGAACATGTACGCCCCCGGCGGGCCAACTTGGAAGGCGGTGCTCATCCAGGTGGCGACCATGGCCATCACCGCCACCACCGGCACCACCACGGTCCAGCCCAGTGGCGCGGCGGCCATGCCGATGCCCACCGCCGCCGCGAACGCCAGCGCGATCAGGGCCAGCTCGCGCGCACGGTTGAGATAGGGCCGATCATTGCCGTAGAGCGCGGTGAAGCCACCGGTGGCGGCCAGCATTCCCGCGGCGACCTCGCCCGCAAGCCAGCCGGCCAGGATCGGCATGCCCATGCAGAACGCCGCCCGCAGCGCGAAGCGCCAGCGTCCGGGTGGACCGCGGCGCACATCGAACATGCCGCGCATCTGCTGGCGCAGGCCGGGCGGCGGATTGGAGGGCGCGGCGGACACGCCCTGATTGTAGGCGCGCACGGGTGCCAGGCCTTCCCCGCAGCGCTACAGTGGAGCGCCCCCAGCGAGGCCCACCATGCACGCCACGATCTATCACAACCCGCGCTGCGGGACGTCACGCAACACGCTGGCGCTGATCCGCCACGCCGGCATCGAGCCCGAGGTCATCGAATACCTGAAGGACACGCCCACGCGCGAGGAGCTGGTCGCGCTGATCCGCGAAGCCGGCATCGGCGTTCGCGATGCCATCCGCGCCAAGGAGGCGAAGTACACGGAGCTGGGCCTGGACGATCCGGCCCTGTCGGAGGACGCGCTGCTCGACGCGATGCTCGCCGAGCCGATCCTGATCAACCGGCCCTTCGTGCGCACCAGCCTGGGCGTGCGGCTGGCGCGACCGTCGGAAGCGGTGCTGGCGATCCTGCCGCCGCTGGCCACGCCGTTCACCAAGGAGGACGGCGGCGTGGTGCCGCCGAAGTAGCGGCACCACCCTGGCCCGCGACGGCGACTCGTCAGTAGGTGTAGCCCACCCGCAGCCAGAGCGTCCGGCCCGGCTCGTTGATCCGCACCGCATCGGCCGGATAGCCGAAGTCGGCGTTTCCGGCAAGGTTGAGGTGCTCGCTGTAGGCGCGATCGAACAGGTTGTCGACGCCGGCGGTCAGCTGCACGCCGCTGGCGAAGCGGTAGCCGGCGTTGAGCGCGAGCGTGGCGAAGCCGGCGCTGGGACCGATGTCCTGGCCGACCACGTTGCCATAGCCCTCGGCGACGCGGTCCTGTCCGTCGACCAGCCTGACCAGCGCACCGGCCGACCAGGTGCCGTTGTTCCAGTCCGCGCTCAAGCGGCCCTCCAGCGGCGGCATCTGCGGCAGCGGACGGCCGCTGTCGCGGTCCTTGCCGCGGGCATGGGCCAGGCTGGCGCCGAGCTTCCAGTCCTCGCTCGCGCGGTACTCGCCGCCAAGCTCGGCGCCGCTGGTCCGCGCGTCGATGTTCGACACCCTGGACATCGGACCCGTCATTCCGTCCATGTAGTGGAACTGGATGAAGTCATCGACGCGGCCGGCATAGGCCGAGATCCAGGCGTCGAAGCGCGTGCCGCTGTACTGCAGGCCGACGTCCAGCTGGGTGGTCTTCTCGGTGTCGAGGCCGGCGAAGGCGTTGGCAAAGCCCATCGGGCCCATGTCCGCGGAGAACAGCTCCCAGTAGTCGGGCATGCGTTCGGTATGGCCGATGCCGGCGTACCAGCTGAGCGACTTGCCGACGTCGCGTTCGAAGCGGACGAAGCCGGCCTTCAGCGTCTCTTCGCGCGACTGGCCCGCCGTCGGGTTGGGCATCGCCGGGTGGCCGTGGCCACCGGCGACCGTCACCCGCCCGTCCTCGGCACCGGCGCGGTCCGCGCGCGCGCCGGCGATCCAGCGGCTGTCGTCGCCCTGGAACCAGGTGCCTTCGGCGAACAGGCCGAGGTTGTCGAAGCGCGCGTCCACCGTCCATGGCATGGCCAGATAGGCGTTGCGGCCCATGCCGGCGCGACGGCGGTGGCGGCTGTCCTGGGCGTCGATGCCGGTGACGAGCTCGAACGCGGCGCCGCGCCAGGTCGCCGCGGCGCGCCCGCCGCTGGTGCTGCGCTCGACGTTGGACGCCATCGGCATGGGCATCGAACCGTTCGGGTTCGGGTCGCGCAGGCTGTAGTTGTCCATCACGTGGTCGGCGACGTTGTGGTAGACGCTGGCCTCGAATTCCTGCAGCGCGCCGAACCCGATGTTCGCCTTCTCCAGGCGCAGGCTGTAGTTGCTGCGGTCGAAGCTGCTGCCATCCATGCCGCGGGTGGCATAGCGCGCCTGGCCGTCGCCGATGCCCACGCCGAGTTCGAGCAGGGTGTCCTCGTCGGGCGTCCAGCCGAGCGCGAAGTCGGCGTTCCACTTCTTCCATGCCGAACCGACGCGGTCGCCGTTGCCGTCGTCGTAGTCACCGGATTCGGAGCGGTTGGCGCTCACGCGTGCGTAGCCGAGCGGCATGCCGTAGGTCGCGTCGACCACCTGGTCGTTGCGGCCCCAGCTGCCGGCCAGCGCGCTGCCGGCAAGCTTCCAGGTGGGTTCGCCGTAAAACTCGCGGTCACGCTCGAAGCGCACCGTGCCGGCCGACGCGCCCGGGCCCCAGAGCACGGTCTGCGGACCCTTGGTGACCACCAGCGCGTCATAGGTTTCGGGCGCGATGTAGGACATCGCGTTGTCCATGCGCGAAGGGCAGGCACCGGGCATGGCACCGTCGTTGGTCAGCAGGTTCAGGCGCGAGCCGAACATGCCGCGCAGCACCGGATCACCGTTGCTGCCGCCGTTGCGGACGGTGCTGAAGCCGGGAATGGTCTTGAGGTAGTCGGCACCATCACTGGCCGGCACCGGCTGGCGCGGAAGCTTCGGGCTGGTTTCCCAGGTCAGCGCGGACACCGGCGCGGCGGCCGTGACCACCAGCGCTTCGAAATCCACCGTGCGCGTTGCGTCCGGCGTGGTGTCGGGCGCGGCGGCCTCCAGTGCAAGCGCGACGGGGCTGGCAAGTGCGGCGGCAATCGCCAGGCACAGGCAGGACGAACGGATCACCGGGCAAAGGGGGATCGACATGGCGTGACTCCATGGAGCGGAATGCGATGGGGGTGCCGCGCGGCGGGTGCCGGGCGGCGTGGCAAGGTCAGCCGACGCGCGGCGGTCCGCGCGAGCCCAGTCCGTTCGGGTGCAGCCATGCCACGCTGGGTGCGGTTGGCGCCAGCGCCGGCGGGGTCGGCAGCGGCAAGGCGAAGGCCTTGAACACCACCGGCGCCGAGTGCGTGAACGCTGCCAGCAGCGGACAGTAGTCGCAGTCGGGATCACCGATCGCGGGACGGGCATCGCCCGGAGCCCCACCGTCGTGTCCACGATGCCGTGCGTGTCCACCATCGTGGACAGGAGCCTGCGCGACACGGGCCTCGCCCGGGGCGTCCAGCAGTCGCGTGGTGGTCGGCACCAGCATCAGCAACAGCGCTGCCGCCAGTCCGATCCGCCCCATCCAGTGCTGGAATCCCTTCGTGTTCATTTCACGGCGGATTGTCCGCGCCAGCCATCGGAATGGATCTGACGCAGGTCAAGACCGGACGCTTCCCATACGCGAACGTACGCGCTTGATCCAGGTCATGGGGCTGGCCGCTGCACAGCGGTAACGTGCACTCCATCGGCCAGGAACCACCCGCAGCATCGGCCCCCGATTTTCTTCAAGTCGTTCAACCACTGAGGTCATCACCATGAGAAACCTGGTACTGCTGTTCGCACTCGCCGCCGCCGGCGGCTTCGTCCCCTCCGACGTGGCCGCGCAGGGATCGGCCTCGGTCGACATGATCGCCGACGTCAACTTCAGCCTGCGCACCGAGATCACCGGCGGCCAGATGGTCTTCGTCGGCAACGCCGGCGCGATCAAGGACCAGGTCAATCCCGACCTGCGCGTGCCCGAGGGCTCGGTGGTCGCGATCACGATCACCAACAACGACGGCGCCATGCATGACATCGCGGTGCCCGAGTTCGGCGCCCAGTCCGACCAGCTGGTCGGCGTGGGCTCGGCGACCACCATCGTGTTCCGCGCCACCAAGGGCGGCACCTTCGAGTACATCTGCACCATCCCCGGCCACAAGCTCGCGGGCATGGCCGGCAAGCTGATCGTCGGCGACGTCAAGGAAGAAGTGAGCACGGCGGTCGACATCTCCAAGAACCCGGCCGAAGTCGGCACGCCCGTCGGCGACCGCGCCGCCCAGCACGTGACCTATGACCTGCTGACCACCGAAGTCGAAGGCCGCCTGTCCGACGGCAGCACGTACCGCTACTGGACCTTCGACAACACGGTCCCGGGCCCGCTGCTACGCATCCGCCAGGGCGACACGGTCACGATCAACCTCAAGAACGCCGAGGACAGCGTCAACATCCACTCGGTCGACTTCCACTCCGTGACCGGCCCCGGCGGCGGTGCGGCGGTGACCCAGGTCCGCCCCGGCGAGACCAAGAGCTTCACGTTCAAGGCGCTGCACCCGGGTCTGTTCGTGTACCACTGCGCCACGCCGATGATCGCCCACCACATCTCCAACGGCATGTACGGGATGATCCTGGTCGAGCCCGAAGGCGGCCTGCCCGCGGTCGACAAGGAGTACTACGTGATGCAGGGCGAGCTCTATACCGCCCAGAAGCACGGCTCCAGCGGCCTGCAGGAGTTCTCGGTCGACAAGCTGCTTGACGAGAAGCCCGAGCACCTGATGTTCAACGGCTCCATGGACGCGCTCACCAAGACCTACGACATGAACGCGAACGTGGGCGAAGAAGTCCGGATCTTCTTCGGCGTCGGCGGTCCGAACCTGATCTCGAGCTTCCACCTGATCGGCGAAGTGTTCGACCGGGTCTACGACCTGGCCTCGTTCACCAGCCCGCCGCTGACGGACGTGCAGACCACGCTGGTGCCGCCGGGCGGCGCCACCATGGTCGAGTTCAAGGTCGACTACCCGGGCAAGTACATCCTGGTCGACCACGCACTGTCCCGCGCGGAGAAAGGCCTGACCGGCATCCTCACCGTCAACGGTGAAGCCGACTCGACGATCTTCAACAGCAACGAGGCGATCGACGCAGCGTCCGGCCACTGACGCAGGCACCGCAAGGCGGCAAGCAACGGCCCCGCTCCGGCGGGGCCGTTTTCGTGTGCGAAGTCAAGCGCGGTCGGCACTGCGATTGCACACAGGCGTCATGCCGCAGTCACCCCTGGTGAGACGAAGGCAGGGACAATAGGCGCCATGCACCAGATGATCGAACTCCACCCCAAGGCCGACGCGCTGATCGGCCTCGGGCTGCCGGCAATCCCCTACCCCGTCGCCCTCCCCGCCTTCCAGGCCGCCGTCGCCAACGACGGCGAGCTGCCGCTGGCCGACATGCTGCACGGGCTGCAGCTGCGCGCCGCCCGTGAAGCGGCTGACTGGCAGGCCATGGAGCCGGCCATGGCGCGCCTGGCGGAACTGCTGGCACCGGATGATGCCGGCGAATGCCTGGCCGCCGAAGGCGCGGACTGGTGGATCGAAATCGGCCCGGTCGACCTTGCCGGGGCGGTCGTGGCCCTGCAGCGCGACGACGCACTCCTGGCCGCGATCACGCAGCGTCCCGACGGCCGCCCGCGGATGGCGGCCTATCGTCCGCTGGACGGCCGCTCCATCGAACTGCTGGTGGGTCTTGCCCGTGGCGGCGCAGCGCTCGCGGACCTGCGTTTGCCTGCCACCGCGGAGCCCGGCCTTCCCGGCCTGTCGCGCTGGACTGCGGACGCGGGCAGCGGAGCGGACGCCGGCACGCGGCCCGCCTGGCGCACGCAGCCGGCTCCGGCGGCGCGCAGGCCGGCGTTCGTGCTGGCAGAAATCAGCAGCTGGGAGCAGCTCCGGGCCTGAGTCCGGTTCGCCCGTTGGAACCGCAGGGCGGCGACCTTTGCGGACGCCGGCCGCTAGATCCGGGCCAGGGCGTCGCGCAGCGGTTCCAGGTCCGCGCTGGAAACCGGGCGCACCACCCGCACCAGCTCCTGGCCCGACCGCAGCAGCACCAGCGTTGGCCACAGCTTCACCTTGAAGGCGCGGCCCAGCGGCCGTCCGCGACCGTCCTCGATCTTCAGGTGCCTGATCCCGGCGTGTTCTCCCAGCAGCACCCGGATCGGCGCCTGCGCCGCCTGGCAGTGCCCGCACCAGTCGGTTCCGAACTCCAACAGCAGGGTGCCTTCCATGGCATCGAGCTCCGCACGCGCCGGTTCCACGGCCGAGTAGCGCGCCTCGTAGCTCACAGCGGTGCCCGCAGCGCCTGCTCGATATCGCCCAGTGATGCGTTGGTCAGCGTCTTCGGCAACTCGGCGACCAGGCGTTGCTGGACTTCCTTGTGCAGCAGCGGGCGCATCCGTCCGAGCGTGGTGGGATCGGCCATCAGCACCAGGTGCTGGTACTGCTGCTTGAGCGCGCCTTCGTTCAGCGCCAGCGCGAGCTGCTTGGCGAACGTGGCCTCGTCGATCTGGGCACCGGTGGATTCGTGCGGCATGCTGCCCGCCGGGCCGTCGTCATCCATGTTCATCAGCTCGCGCAGCTCGACCTGGCGCAGCGCGGGCTCGCGCTCGTCGCCGGAGTTTCGGAACAAGCGCGCACCGGTGCCATCGGCAACCACCACCAGGGTGTCGGAAGGAACAAGCGTCATGTGGGTCTCCAGTCGGGCGTTGGAACATCACCTTCCACGACGCGCCATCAACAGCGCGTGACCTGCTGCCGGATCCGGCGCCCTGATGCGCTAGGCGCGACCTGCGGTCTCCACGCCATCCGCGGATAACGCCACTTTCGTCGTCTTCGCCATGGTGCCTTCCGCCTTTGCCGAACGCCTGCGTGGCCATTGGGGCGAGTTCGACCTGCCGCAGTACATGGCAGCCATCGACGCCTTGCGTGCCGAAGGCCTGGTGTCCGAGGTGGCGGCCTTCGGGCATTCCGACGGCGCCTTCCTCACTGGGTGGGCACTGGTCGAGCGCATGCCGCTGCTCGCGGCCGTGGTCTCGGCCGGCGTGCTCGACCAGCATTCGCACGCCGGCACGTCCGACACCGGCTATTACGTCGGCCCCTACGGGATGTGCGGCGAACGCGACGAGGTGCCCGCCACCTACGAGCGCCTGTCACCCGTGCGCCGGGCCGATCGTGTCCAGGCGCCGACGCTGTTTCTGCAAGGCAAGGACGACAAGCGCTGTCCCGTCGGCCAGACGGAGCAGATGTTTTCCGCCATGATGCGCAGCGCGCCGGCGCGGGCACGTATGGTGTTGTTTCCCGGGGGCAGCCATCACGTGTCGTTTGCGGGCCGCCCGAGCCATCGCGAAACCTGGTACGGGGAACTCGTCGACTGGGTCGAAACACATCGGGCGGCGGCGCCATGAGCACGTCGGGCCTTCCCCACGTCGCCGAAGAGGCGTGATGCGGCGCAAGATCAAGATCTGAAGCGTGCCGGAGCCTGCAGGTACACTGCGCAGTGCCTTTCCGCACGTGAAGCCATGTTCCACCACCTGAGACTGCCGCGTACGTACTGGGTCGACCGGAGCCGCCTGGCGATCCTGATCGCAAGCACTGCGTGGCTCTCGCTTACGCTGGTCCGCGGACCGGACGAGCTTGCCGCGGTCTGGGTCGGCAACGGCATCCTCACCGGCTGGCTGCTGTCCCGACGCACCGCCACCTGGCCGGGCTACCTGGCGGTTGCGCTCGTGGCCGAGCTTCCCGCACGTATCCTGGCGGGCGACGAGCCACCGTACGCGCTGGCCATCGCGATACTGAACCTGATGGAAGCGCTGGCGGTGGCCTGGCTCGTCCGCCTCCGCGTTCCCGACGTCCGCAATCCGAAGGACTGGCTCCGCCTGGGCGGGATCGCGACCGCGGCCACGCTGGTGGCCTGCTCGCTGACCGGAATGATGGCGGCGGCCGTGGCCCACTTCATAAACGGTCAGGACTTCCTGCGCGCTGCGGGCAGTTGGTACGCCGCACACGTCGTCGGCATGGTGGTGCTGGCGACCACGACCCTGGTTGCGCTGCGCGAAGGCCGACTGTTCCTTGAACCGGGCCGCGGCTGGAGTCTGGCAGCCACCATGGGCCTGCTGGTCGCAGTGGGCGTAGGCGTGGTCTTCACCCGATACCCGATGCTGTTCCTGACCTACCCGCCCCTGTTGCTGGTCGCTGTGCGCCACGGCTTCGCCGGCGTGGGCATGGGGGTGATCGCCCTGGGGCTGGTCGTCGCCACTGCCACTGCGCTGGGCTACGGTCCGCTGTCGCACCCGAGCCTTGGCGATGACAGTCGGCTGGCCTTGCTGCAGCTCTACCTGGCGGGTGGCTGCCTGATGACGATCCCGGTATGCCTGGCGATGGCCGAACGCAACCGGCTGGCCGCGCGGCTGGGCGAAAGCGAGCGCCGCTACCGCATGCTTGCCGACCACTCGCACGACGTCATCGCGCGCGTCGGGGCCGATGGAGCGCTGCTTTACGTCTCACCGTCGGCCGCGGAGATGTTCGGCTTCAGGCCCGCCGAGATGATCGGCGACCGCCGGGATTACCTGCATCCGGACGACCGCGCGCGGCAGGAGGAGGCAATGGCCGATGTCCTCGCCTCGGGCGACCCGCGCACCGAGATCTACCGCATCCGGCACAAGGACGGCCACTACGTCTGGGTCGAAGGCGTGCTGCGCTGCCTCCCTTCCGATGGCGAGGCCGAGTCCAACGACATCATGCTGACCGCCCGCAACATCAGTCGCCGCGTCGCCGCAGAGCAGGCGCTGGCGGCAAGCCGGTTGGAGCTGGAACGGCTGTCGCGCGTCGACCCACTCACCGACATCGCCAACCGCCGCCAGTTCGACGACCGCCTGGGGCTGGCGCTCAAGCGGCAGCAGCGCCACGCGATCCCGATCGCGCTGCTGTGCATGGACATCGACCATTTCAAGCAAGTCAACGATGGCCACGGCCACGCCACCGGCGACATCGTGCTCAAGGCCTTCGCGCAGCGGCTGTGCGACAGCGTGCGCGAGACCGACCTGGTCGCCCGCCTGGGCGGGGACGAGTTCGTGATCCTGATCGAGGACGCATCCCCCGGAGCCGCCGAGGCCGTGGCGCGCAAGGTGGTCGCCGCCATGGCGGAGCCGGTCGATGTCGGTGGCACCCGGCTTACGGTCAGCACCAGCATCGGCGTCGCCTACGCGCGGCAGGCGGCCGATGCGGCCGGCCTGATGGCCTCGGGGGACGCCGCCCTGTACGAGGCCAAGAAGGCCGGGCGCAACCGCTACCACGTGGCCCGGGAGTCCTGACGCCCCGCGGCCCCCAGGCTACCGCGCGATCACGCCGCCGCGGCGGGCGCCCCGCCCCTGAGCCTGCGGACCAGGCGTTGCTCGAGGTCATCCATCAGCGTGAACGCCGCCGGCACCACGACCAGGCTCAGCACGGTCGAGGTGATCAGCCCGCCGATCACCGCCACTGCCATCGGCATGCGGAAGCTCGCGTCCGCGGTCAGGCCGAGTGCGATCGGCATCATCCCGGCGCCCATCGCCATCGTGGTCATGATCACCGGCCGCGCGCGCTTGTGGCAGGCGTCCATCAGCGCCTCGTGGCGGGTCATGCCCTTTTCCTCGGCCATCACGGCGTAGTCGACCAGCAGGATCGAGTTCTTGACCGCGATGCCGATCAGCAGGATCGGGTATAGGAAGTTCAACCGCCTTTTTGGCGAGTCTGGCGGGTAGGAAGCGGCCGCGCAAGCGCCGCTTTGGGCACAGATCGGGCACAGATCGGGGGTTCATGCGTGGGTTTTCGACATCGCGGGGCCACGCAGCGGCTCAGTGCGTAGCCATTTCTCACCGAATCCCGGCACAGGGCCGAGCGCAGCCCTGCGGGGTCGTGGCCGCATCGGATCGGACTCTGGCTTGGCTGCCGGCTGTGTGGCCGGCACCTCGTCACGCGGCCGGCGGCGGCGCGCGCGCTGCGGGCCGGTAGTGCGCTTGCTCCAGCGCGCCGTGCTTCTCGAAGTGGGCGAGGATGGCGCGGATGGCGCGGATGGCGGTGGGTTCCTCGATGCTGGCGACGATCCGCACCGCGCCGCCGCAGTGGGCGCAGGTGGTGACGTCGATGGAAAAGACCCGCTTGAGCCGTTGCGCCCAGCTCATCGCACGGCGCTTCTGCTCGGGGCTGCGCGGCTCGTCGTGGGCGCTTGCGTCAACCGGCACCGCATCGCCCGCAGGCCGCTTGCCGCGCCCCGAGGGCGTCAGCTGCGCACGCAGGTTTGCATTCGGGGCGAATACGCCGTGGAAGCGGGTGAGATGCGCGCGAGGTGGCGGGACCAGTGCCGCCAGCTTGGCGATGAAGTCCACCGCATCCCATTCGACATGGGTGGTCCCATTTCGCCACGGCGTCTTGAGCTGATACCGCACCCTACCCTGCGGTGAGATCGATAGCCGCTGCTCGCTGATCGCCGGGCGCGTGATGTAGCGGCACAGCTTTTCGAGCTTGTGGCTTTCGTGTGCTTCCGCGGCCACGCCGGCATGCAGCGAGAAGCCGCCGACCTTGCCGGCGTCGCCCT